>CAZQEG010000053.1:0-5775 GCA_964591575.1 uncultured Thermoplasmata archaeon | reverse complement strand
TTATCGCTGGCAGCGCTCCGAATATCGCACCGAGCATCAGTACGACGAGCGCAATGCTCACCATTTTGCTCTTTTTTTCCGTCATATATAGATACCTCCATTATTCCTTATACAATGGATTTGTTGGCGCAATAAGGCACTAGCATATAAATGTTGTTCTCTTACGGGTGCCGAACAGTGCCATATCGCACAGCCTGCTTTTGGGCTATCGGGATTGCCCACACCGTCAGCTTCTATAAAACCCTTTTCTTCTCCTTTCACAAATATCCCCTTTGCCGGAATATACAGAAAACGGTGCCCGGTCCATAAAATGCAGGTCTATCCTTCCTTCTTGACCGCCTCATATCCGAGCTCGAATGCCTTTATGTTCACATCCCTGAACTTTTGCGGCACCGTGTATATCACGACTTCCTTCATTTTCTCCCGGGATATCGGAAGTATGCCGAGTCCAGACAGTGCGCCGAGCATCACGACATTAGCGGCTTTTTCGGTACCGGCTTCCCTTGCAAGTGCGAAGGCATCGAAGGTATAGACATACGGAGTCACTTTCTTCATGTTCTCTATGAGCATGCCTACCGGAGGATACTCTCCCTGACCGATTGTGACCGTGAAAGGGACCATCGGAACCATGTTCGTTACTATTTTGGTCTCCGGATTGGCTTTGCCGAGCGCTCTGTATGCCTCGACCGGCTCGAAAGAGAGTATAACATCAGCTTTCCCGTCTCCTATTATCGGGCTGTAGACATCTCCGATTCTCACGGAAGATTCCACTACGCCGCCTCTCTGGGCCATTCCGTGAACCTCTGACATGACGACATTCAGGCCCTCTGCCATGGAGGCGTTTGCGATTATCTTTGCGGCTGTGAGGATCCCCTGGCCTCCGACGCCGACTATCTGTATATTAATCATTTTCTCACCTCTATCGCATGAGCAGGACATACATCCGCACATACACCGCATCCTGTGCACTGCTTTTCGTCAATCATATCGAGTCCGTCCTCTGTTATATATATCGCCGGACATGCCAGATGCTTGGAGCAGACATGACAGTGTATGCACTTATCCTGATTTATGTGGTATGTATGGAATGTCCCCTCCTTCTTCTTTGCAGCCGATTCGAGGAGAGCACATGGGTGCTTCGATATTATCACGGAGACACCGTCTCTGTCCGCAGCTTCTTTGAAGGCTTCCTCCATCCCTTTGAGGTCATACGAATCGACGGTTCTGACCCATTCCACACCACACCCCCTGACTATGTTCTCTATTGATATTTTAGGAGCGATGTCGCCCATACCGTTCCTTCCTACGCCCGGATTCGGCTGATGCCCGGTCATAGCGGTGGTGCTGTTGTCCAGTATCACATATATGAGCCTTTTTTTGTTATATATCGCATTCACAAGTCCCGGAATACCCGAATGGAAGAATGTGGAATCTCCTATGAAAGCCACCGGAAGCTGGTCCGTAACCTCGGAAAATCCGCTGCTACTGCCTATGCTCGAACCCATACAGAGAAGGTAGTCCGCGAGTTCGTAAGGGGGCTGTATCCCGAGTGTGTAGCATCCTATGTCCGTGGGATAAACGACCTTGTCCTTGTCTTTCATGAAGACCTTTCTTGCGGCGTAGTATGTTGCTCTGTGCGGACAGCCCGGGCAGAGGGCCGGAGGCCTATCCGGAAGCTTTATCTCGGCATACTCCGGCTTTCTCTCACTCAATTCCAGACCGAGTACCGAAGAGAGCGCACTGCGGACAACATCCGGATTGTACTCGTACAACCTTGGAAAATGACCGCTGTACTTTCCGTATATCGGCAGGTCGGGTCGGGTTTCTCTGGAGTAGATATAAGCATACTCTTCCAAGTACGGCTCAAGCTCCTCACAGACTATCAGCATATCTATATCCTTTATGAAATCCCTGAAAAGACCGAAAGGAAAGGGATGTGTGAATCCGAGCTTTAGTATTCTGTAATCTATATCCATCTCTTCGACCTCTTCCCTGAGATAATTAAAGGCAGCCCCGGATGTGAGAAATCCTATCTTACCTTTTCCGATTATCCTGTTGAACTCCGATTTATCCGACATCTCTCTCGCTTTCTTCTCCTTTTCCAGAAGAATTCCGTGCTGTTTTCTGGCAACCGCAGGTATGGTCACGAATCTGAAGGGGTCCTTCTCGAAGTGCCCGGATCCGACCGGTTGTTTCCTCATATCGAACTCCACAACGCCTCTTACATGGCTTATTCTCGTTGTGGTCCTGAGAAGAACGGGTGATTCCAGTTCCTCGGATATATCGAATGCTTTTTTTGCCATGTCCTTCGCTTCCTGAGGGCTCGACGGCTCCAGCATCGGGACTCCGGATATCTTAGAGTATATCCTGTTGTCCTGCTCGTTCTGACTGGAGTGCATTGAGGGGTCATCCGCCGTTACCACAACCAGACCTGCTCTTGTGCCCGTATAGACCGCCGTCATAAATGCATCTGCCGCGACATTGAGCCCGACATGCTTCATCTGGGTCATGGACCTCACGCCAGATGCAGCTGCTGCGGCAACGGTTTCCATCGCAACCTTTTCGTTGACCGAATATTCGAAATGTATGCCCGCATCCTTTGCGATTCTGGAAAGAGTATCGCTTATCTCGGAAGAAGGCGTTCCCGGATATGCCGCTGACATGTACATTCCGGCTTCGAGAGCGCCCCTTACTATCGCTTCGTTTCCGAGAAGGACCATTTTCGTTCCTTTTTCCCCGTGGACCAGCTTATCCATCTCAATACCTCATAGGTTCGCCTGTGTGAACTCCTCTTTCTTGAGAAGCAGTTCCCAGCGCCTGTCCACATGCCTCTGCATCTTCTCTATCTCTTCATCCGGAAGATATTTGAACCTCCCCTGAAGCCTTAAGTAGTCCTTTACAGGAATCTGCTTAGGTCTCTGTGTTATCCTGTACTTTCCGTATTCCACCTCATAAAGGGGGAACATCCTGCTCTGGACCGCTTTTCTGGATACTTCCACGCTTATCTCCGGAGGGTGCTTCCATCCCGTGGGGCAAGGAGAGAATATCTGAATGAACTTCGGCCCTTTCATGGATTTTGCCTTCTTCATCTTCGCTATTAGGTCCTCCGGATAGGCTATGGTGGCCGTGGCAACATACGGGATATCGTGTGCGACCATTATCTCGGCGACACTTTTCTTATACTCTGTCTTCCATTCGTGCTTCTTTCCCACCGGTGTTGTTGTCGTCCATGCGCCGTAAGGCGTGGAACCGGACCTCTGAATGCCTGTGTTCATGTACGCTTCGTTATCATACATCACATAGATGGCATTCGTCCCTCTTTCCGCCATTCCCGAGAGCGACTGGAGACCTATATCCGCCGTGCCGCCGTCCCCTGCGAAACCGAGTACTGTGGTATCCTTATCCTCTCCTTTGGCTATGAGAGCGGCCTCTATTCCTGAAAGTGCCGCACCGGTGACCTCAAAGGCAGTATAGAGCAGCGGAACCTTGAGATTGTGCTGGGGCCATACTCCCGGTATCACAGCCCAGCAGCATGCCGGAATGCTCATTATCGTTTTCGGGCCGAGAGCTTTCAGCACATATCTCATCGCTATCGCAGCGCCGCATCCTTGACATGCGACATGGCCGGACATCATATACTCTTCCCTTGGAATTGTTGTTTTCACCATTTTACTCGCCTCCTTTCAGGCCGACCCACATTACCTCTTTGTCCAAGCCGTGGTCTCTGACCTTTATCGCATTTCTGAATACATCTTCCAGCATCTTCGCAGTGACATCCCTTCCGCCTATCCCTATGAGATAGCTCTTTATCTTCGGCCTCGCATCGGTGTTGTATATGGCACCCTTGACCTCATCGAACATCGCACCCCCGTATCCGAAGGTATAGCTTCTGTCCATCACGCCTATTACATCCACTCTCTTCGCTATCTCCTGAAACTCCTCATAAGGGAACGGACGGAAAACACGCATCTTAACGAGGCCCACCTTTTCACCCTCGGAGCGCAGCTTATCCACCACGTCTCTGGCCGTGCTTATCATGGTACCCGTACCGACTATTACGACATCGGCATCCTCCGTGCGATATTCTTCCACAAGTCCGTGATAATCCCTGCCGAACATCTTCGCATATTCCTTTGTAACTTCCCTTATTCTCTTTCTGGCAACCTCCTGAGCCTGTTCCATAAGATATCTGAACTCCATGTACCAGTCAGGCATAACCAGAGAGCCGAATCCCTTGGGGTCTGCCGTATTTAGATATTCCTGCGGCTCGTATTCGGGAAGAAACTCGTCAACAAGTTCCTGATCCGGTATCTCCACCCTTTCCACGGTATGGGACAGTATAAATGCATCCTCTATGGCCATCACGGGCAGCATTACATCCTTGCTCTCCGCCACCTTATAGGCCTGAATTATCGTGTCCAGAACCTCCTGATTGCTCTCCACATAGAACTGCATCCATCCCGTATCCCTCTGAGAGATGGTGTCTGTCTGGTCCGACCATATATTCCACGGAGGACCCATCGCCCTGTTCACGACCCCCATGACTATCGGAAGTCTGGCACCTGCCGCCCAGTGAAGCATCTCATGCATAAGTGCGATGCCCTGAGAAGATGATGCCGTATATGTTCTGACGCCTGTGTTCTCTGCGGCTATGCATGCGGCCATCGCACTGTGCTCGCTCTCCACCTTTATGTACTGCGCATTCAGCTCTCCGTTCGCAGCGAAGTCGGCCAGCTCTTCGACTATCGTTGTCTGAGGCGTTATAGGGTATGCGGCCACGACCTTTACCTTGGAAAGCTTGACGCCCCACGCATTTGCCTGATTCCCCGTCAGAGTGAGCCTCATTTGGATTCCTCCTGCACCATATCGATCGCATGTACCGGGCACTCGTGAGCGCATATTCCGCATCCTTTGCAGAAGAAATAGTCTATCTTCGGTACCTCATCGAACTTTCCGTCCTTTTTCGGATTCGGCACTATGGAAATCGCCACATCCGGGCAGAATTTCCAGCAGAACATGCAGCTTATGCATTTATCATAGTTTATGACCGGTCTTACGGTCCTCCATGTTCCCGTATTGTTGAGTGTGGACGGGACATCGGTTATCGTAGCGTATGGAAGGTCTTTCCATGTTTTCGGTTTGTATTGTTCCTTTCTCATATTCATTCCTCCGATATATGGGCCTCCTGATAGGCCTCTCTGGCAGCCTTGGCATTTGCCTCCTTTTTCACGGGCGATTTCTCAAGAACGCTCTTTACAAGGGTTTCCAGAGAAACAGCGCCGCTTATCCGTACAAGAGCTCCGAGTATCGAAGTATTGACTATCGGTGATGTTTTGCTCCCAAGGCCGTTCCTGACAGCTATCTGGGTAGCATCGACCGTTGCAATCTTTGCCTTCGGGAAGCGCTCCGCAAATTCCTCCGGTTTCTTATGGGTGTTGAAAAGTATCCACCCCCCGTCCTTGAGACCCTTTGCGACATCCACAAGGTCAAGAAGGGAGATATCGAGAACAACAACAAAATCCGGCTCATATATCTGCGCCTTGTTCCTTATGGGTTTGGTGTCTATCTTCGTGAATGCTGTCACCGGTGCCCCCCTTCTCTCAACGCCAAAGAAAGGGAATGCCTGCACATCCTTGTCTTCCCGTGCCGCCGCATCGGCCAGTATTTTCGAGGCTACAACGGCCCCCTGGCCTCCTCTGCCATGAAATCTTATCTCAATCATTTGATCACACTACCCCGAAAGGGAAGGAGGTTAAAAAATCTTCCATCGAAATA
>CAZQEG010000052.1:0-5952 GCA_964591575.1 uncultured Thermoplasmata archaeon | reverse complement strand
GGGGACTACAACTTAAATATACCTCGGTCATGCCAAACCATGAGGTGGGCGATACTTCTCCCCCTGTTTTTCATCCTTCTCACCGCAGTTCCATCGCTCGGAGCGGCGGGATCCGTGAGCGGACAGGCTGTTCGGGGAGAGATTGCATTTACCGACCCCATGCACTTCCATATGAACCTCACCCTATCGGTGGAATATGCCGCAATAGACGGAAGGAATATGAGCGCTCGGGATATACGAAATCTCTCCGGTTCCGAACTCGGAGGTGCGGAAAGCGAGCTGGAAGGTATGGGTATGGATTTGCTCGGCAGTACTGAGAATATGTTCGGCGCAGCCGGGGATGCGAACGTATCAGTCGATATCGGGGATTCCGGTCCGATAAGAATAGACATTCTGGGGAATGCGAGCATAGATGCAGGGGCTTACGATATCCTTGCGAACCTCACGGCGGATTCCGGAGCGGTCTTTCATTTCAATCTGAGCGCTCTGCAGGGAGCGGAAATCCTCATAAGCCCCCCTTCCGGATTCACGGTGAACGGTGAGAATTCTCTCCTATGGAAGGGAGAACCGACCTCTATTGATATCAAAAAGAATGCTGAGATGAAGGAGAATACGGCATCCGTGACAATCGATATCTACAGGATAGACACCACGGGCAGCGACCAGAATGTGCACCTGAACATCTCTTTCCACTCTTTCGTATATTCCGTACCGTACAGAGCCGACTTTGGCCCTATAAGGATAAGGAACCTCACAGTTCCTCTTCTCAATGCCTTGGTATCCGGGGGTATGCTCAATGAGAGCGCTGTGAACGAATCCCTGCATTCGGAGTCGGACGCCGTCAAAAGCACGCTTTCCGGTGAGTTCGAGAACATGAGATTCGAGGGAAGCAGCATCCGAAGAAATTCGGAATACATCGGGATTTCGATGAATGGGAGCGCTTCCATGCCGGTATCCGAGGTTCTTCAGTCCTCTGCTCTTCTGAGAAGGGTGCTGGAAGAGAGCATGTCTCTGAACTTATACGGAATGGCCGGATATCATGTGAATTACACGGTCATTATACCGCAGGGAATGATACTTGACAGGGTGGCAATAGAGCCAACGGTACCCTTTCATATGATATATTCCGACGGGAGATACGGCTTCGAGGCCGGCATAGACGACGGGCTTATCCATGTTGCAAAGGTTAAAATAGGCATAGTGGTGGACATGGACCCTCTGATACCCCTGATTGTGGCCACAATAGTCATGATAGGCTTCTGGGCCATCTTCATGAGAGCGATTCCCGGCAGGAGGAAAAGACATGGACCGCATTAAATTCGTCAGAGAGGCCTTTCCTGCGCTGGTCATACTCGGAATGGTTGAGGCAGTGGGCGGTCTTTTTCTGTCAGGTTCCGGCGTTCAGAGGATTCCCGGGCTGATAACTGCGGTCCCCGCGCTCATAAGCCTCAGAGGCAACATAAGCGGTTCCTTCGCATCCCGTCTGGGGAGCATGGCACATCTGGGCGTGTTTGACCCGGCCCATCCGTTCAAAAGCTCAAAAGAGGGAGTGAAGGCCGCTATATTCCTTAGCCTTTCATTCTCCGTATTCGCCGGCCTTCTCGGGGTGGGAGCCACATATCTCACCGGAGCGCTCCCCGACATCCCTGCGATTCTCACGATAGTGTTCCTCACGGCGGCATTTTCGAGCGCCATACTCAGCAGCACGGCGGTTCTCTCGGTTGCGTTCTCATTCAAGCACAGCATAGACCCGGACAATGTGGTGGTCCCCCTGATATCGACGATAGGCGACCTTCTCAGCATAATGATAATGGCATTTTTCATATGGGCATGGGTGGTGATGGCATGATAGGGGGAAACTGGAAGGAGACCGTAAAAGAAACCTCTCCGCTGATTGCGATAATGATGCTGGTCGAAGTCTCCGGAGGGGGGATGATGCAGGCATCCTCCGAGATATTCGTTGGGATTCCTATAATTCTCTCGCTCGTTCCGCTCATAAATGCGCTCGGAGGCAATATCGGCAGCATCCTCGGCTCCAGACTTGCTTCCGGGCTCCATCTCGGTACGATAAAACCGGCACTTAGGGACCGAGAGGTGGCGGACAACATGTTCACGGCAGCTTTTATCGGTCTTGGTGCGGAACTGCTTACAGCGACATTCTTATATCTCCTGTTTCCATTCCTCGGCTTAGAGATAGGAATGAATATTGTCCAATGGACGGAGATAACGGTACTGGCATCGATAACGGTGATTTCTCTCGTACTGCCGATAGCTGTGATGACGGCGGTCGTGGCATTCAAAAAAGGCAAGAGCCCGGATGACTTCACGATTCCCGTGTCGAGCACTGCGGGAGATTTCATTGGTATATTGTCAATAATAATTGCGGTAAAGATGGTGGGCATATGAAACTGTGGAAAAAGAAGGAATTTGAGGAAGTGGAATACGAACCGAAGACCGTGAGAGAGATATTGACGGAGATGAAGGATACATCGGAGCTCATAGTGGACCTCGCATACGCGGCTCTTCTTTTCAACAGCAGCGAGATTGCAGAGGAAGTGCGCCTCCTTGAGGTTCAGATGGACGAGTTGAAGTATCAGCTTCAGATGACGGTCATGCTTGCGGCACGCGACCCCGAGGATGCGGAACAGCTCGCTGCCGTACTGCAGGTCGCCAATGCCACGGAGCACATATCCAATGCAGCGGGGGATATAGTTGCGCTCCTCAGAATCAAACCTGAGCACAGGCCGGTGTTCGAGCTCATAAAGGAGAGCGACGAGGTGATATCATTCGTATGGATGCCGGAAGAATTCCCCGCGGAAAGCCTTGAAAGGCTCTACGAGAGGACTTCGCCGGGATTGAAGGCGCTGGCGATAAAGCGCAAGAAAAGGTGGTTCTATGACCCCGAGGATGATTTTATCATACGCCCGGGGGATGGGATAGTGATAAGCGGCCCTGAGAATGCGGTATCAGAGCTCAAAGAGCATCTGAAGGTGAGAAAATGAGGAAGATAGACGAGAAATTCCTGGACCTGAAAGAGAAGGCGGAGCTCATGATGGACCTCTCCTATTCCGCGCTCCTCTATGACAGCAGGGTTATAGCCAAGGAGGTATATACCCTCGAGAATGAGATAGATGCGGAGCATGTTGAGCTTCAGAGAATGGCTATCGAGGGGGCCAGGGATGACGGGGATGTGGACAAGGCCCTCTTCTATGTGAAACTGGCGAGCGCTCTGGAGCTAATAGCGGATTCCGCAAGGGAGATATCGGATATAGCGCTGAGGGACATGGACATGCACCCGATATTCCAGCAGAGCATAAAGGACTCCGAGGAGATAATAAGCTCAGCGGTCATATCACCCGGCTCTCCGGCTGCCGGCAAGAGTCTCAAGGAGCTTGACTTGCCGACGAAATCAGGTATGTGGGTGGTGGCGATAAAGAGGGGGAACAGGTGGATATACGGCCCTGACGGCAGCGATTCCGTCATGCCCGGAGATGTTGTGATAGCGAAAGGCCCGGGAGAAAGCGAGGAGGAACTGGTGAAACTGCTCGGAAAGAAGGTTGAGTGGGACTCTTCGGAGTGATGTATGCATACTTAGGCATATCTACACATCCCCATTTTTTTACCTGTAGAAAGCTTTAAATAACGCATCTTTTTAGGGTAAATTATGTTCTCCCCTCCCACCCCTTTTTTTACCAAACTACGGTTGCAGAGGTAACTGGTTTAGAAGGGTATATAAACCCACGGTGTATATGTAACAAATATGAGCTGGACAGGCCCCATAAAAAAGGTAAATGATTTTAAGTACGAGATACCGCAGGATTACACCGGTGTTAATGGAAATCTGAGGATGAGGGCTCCCGCATATATCTATGCCTCGGAGAAGATGATGGAACAGATAAGGAGGGACAATGCTCCGGAGCAGCTTGTAAATGTCTCAACACTGCCCGGTCTGGTCGGCTCCGCTATGGCCATGCCGGATATGCACTGGGGATACGGATTTCCGATAGGCGGCGTTGCGGCTTTCGATGCGGAGGAAGGCGTCATATCTCCCGGCGGCGTCGGCTATGACATAAACTGCGGGGTGCGCCTTCTCAGGACGGATTTAACGGTCGGGGACATAAAACCGAGAATAAAGGAACTGGTAGATTCAATATTCGAAAACGTTCCTTCCGGTGTAGGTTCCAGAGGAAAGATAAGGCTGAACCAGAAAGATGTCGAACGGGTCTTCGAGGAAGGTGCGGAATGGGCGGTTGAGAACGGCTACGGATGGCGCGAGGACCTCGAGCACACGGAGGAGAACGGAAGGATGGAAAATGCGGACGCATCTTTTGTCAGTCAGAAGGCGAAATCGAGGGGGGCCCCTCAGTTAGGCACACTTGGTGCGGGAAATCATTTCCTTGAGATACAGAGGGTCGATGAGATATATGAACCGGAGATAGCAAAAGCCTTCGGGATAACTGAGAAGGGCCAGATAACGGTCATGATACACACGGGTTCCAGAGGTGCGGGGCATCAGATAGCCACCGACCACCTCAGGGTCATGGAGAGCGCCGTGAAAAAATACGGAATAGAGCTTCCGGACAGGCAGCTGGCATGCGCCCCGGCAAACTCCCCGGAGGCCAAGGATTATTTTCGGGCAATGGCTTCAGGCGCCAACTTTGCATGGGCCAACAGGCAGATCATAATGCACTGGGTCAGAGAATCATTTCACAAGGTTCTGGGGGAGGATGCGGAGTCTCTGGGAATGAAACTCGTCTATGATGTCTGCCATAACATAGCCAAACTGGAAGAGCATGAGGTGGAGGGCAGGAAAAGGAAGGTTTATGTTCACCGGAAGGGGGCAACCCGCTCCTTTGCAGCCGGGAGAAGCGAGGTTCCGAGAGCATACAGGGATGTCGGGCAGCCGGTCCTGATTCCGGGGGATATGGGAACCGCCAGTTACATTCTGGTAGGCACGGAGAGGTCTATGAAAGAGGCATTCGGCTCCTCGTGCCACGGTGCCGGAAGGGTAATGAGCAGAAATCAGGCGAAGAGGGACTTCACAATCAATGGTGTCAAAGGAGAGCTGAGCGGCAAAGGGATATATCTCAAGGCTGCAACACAGCATGTAATACTTGAGGAGGCTCCAGAAGCATACAAGGACATAAACGATGTGGTAAGTGCGGTCAGTGGCGCCGGTCTGGCAAAGCCCGTGCTCAGGCTGAAGCCGATGGGGGTGGTGAAAGGATGAAAGGACTGAAAGAGGCCATGGAAGAAGCGGAAAGAGAGCTTGACGAGATGGACACAATCAGAGAGCTGGCGCTCAAAGCATCCAGAGATATCCTTCGAAGGTCTAAACAGGTCATATCAATGATACATAGGGGAGAGGATGTCATAGATGTGCTCAGGGAACTCAGAAAGGATCAGAGCGCTCTTCTGGCGACACTATCCGAACATCCGAAGATAAAGTTCGCCGGTTACGTTGGGGATGCGATGCAGGAATTCACGGAGGCGATGGTGCTTTACTCGATATTCAACGAAGAGCCGATACCCACATCCGAGGAATTGAGGATGGATGCCGCATCCTTCGTCATGGGTGTGGCGGATGTGATAGGGGAACTGAGGCGCTCCGCTCTCGACAGCCTCAAAGAAGGGAATATTGAGAAAGCAGAACTGAGGTTCTCCCAGATGGAGGAGATATATGAGATTATCATGGGAATAAACTATCCTGCGGCGGTTGTGAACATCAGGCAGAAGCAGGACATCGGCAGAGCGCTCATAGAAAAGACAAGGGGAGAGATAGCCATCTCAAAAAGAATGATGGAAATGGAAAGAAAAATGGAATAGGTTTATTCGCAGGCAATCTCTTCGAATTCGGATTCATCAAGGCCTTTCTTCTTCGAAAGGAGGATTTTCCGGCATATCACCATATGTCTGTGTTTCCTCACTCTCCGGCGGTATTTCCTGTGGTTT
>CAZQEG010000051.1:0-6001 GCA_964591575.1 uncultured Thermoplasmata archaeon | reverse complement strand
TCTTCAACCCTGTCTTTCGCTTTTTCCCTCTTTTCCTGATGTTTTTTCAGAAATTCGTTGATTTTTTCCGTCAACTCGGCTTTGCACTGCCCGCAGAGCCTTTCTCCGGCCCTGCATTCGTCATATATTTTCTTAAGCTTTTTATCGTCCTCTTCGAACATATAGTAGAAGTACTTGTAAACCGTGCAGACCTCGGGGTTTCCCCCGTGCTTTCTCTGCTCCTCCACGGATACCGCCCCACCGGTGAACGCTCTGCCCACCTTTTTCCTGACCTGCTTCGGTGTGTCCGTGGTGTATATCGTGGAATCCGGGGATGAGGATGACATCTTGTCCCCGCCGCTGAGAGATGGGAAGAGTTTGCAGTAGAGCATTGTGGTCTTGGGATACCCCAGACCCGGAGCAACATCTCGGGTCACTCTGAAATGCGGGTCCTGATCTATTCCGCAGGGAACAAGGCAGTTCGTGGGCCCCCCGTTCAGTACGGAACCGAGGAATGCGGGAGCGCTCTGCATGCTCGTATAGAAAATCTGGCCGATATTGCTGGAATTCTGGAAACCGAAGACGGCTCGGGCCGTGGAGAATGTTATCTTCTTCGATACCCGCAGCGCTATGGGATAGAGGTGATGTATGTACTCAGTATCCAAAAATATGTGCGTCCTCTCAGCATCGAAGCCGAGCGCTATCATGTCAAGGATGTTCTCGTATGCGTAGTTCCTCGCATCTTCGAGGCTCATATCTCCTTTGAAAAGGAATTTCTCGTCATCGGTTATCTGGAAATACAGGTCGGCGCCGAAGGTGTCCTGAACCCATTTTGTGAATATCCACGGCATCAGATGCCCCAGATGCGTCATTCCCGAGGGGCCTCTCCCTGTGTAGAGATAGAAGGGTCTGCCTTTCTCATAATCATCAAGAAGCGTGTCGAGGTCTCTGTGTGAGTAGAATATTCCCCGCCTGAGAAGAAGGTGCGGCTTTGCGTATTTCCCTATCCTTTTTATGAGCGCAGGGCTCACCGGTGCAGTGCCGAACCTCTTCATAAGCTCGTCATAGTCTATCTCGCCGCTGACTTCCCATGGAGTCACCTCGAACTCGGCCATATTTGGGGCAGTACTATATACTAAATAAATCTCACTATCCACCCGTGAAATATTCCACCCATTTCATCGTGGGGCTCACGGCCGGCCTGCTCTTCGCAAGGTATCTCGGAGGCGGATATATCCTCATGGGGCTTGCAGGTGCTCTTTTCGGGGTTCTGCCCGATTCGGACATAGCTCTCTCGAGGCTTCACATTGCAGAGCATAGGGGGGCATACAGTCACAGTCTGGGGTCATCCGTCATACTCGGAATAGCTGCAGGTCTTTCGGCCTTTTATATCTTCGATATGGAGATTCGCACATCCGCTCTTATGGCGATTCTCGCCTTCGTATCATCCTTTCTCCATGTCCTCGTCGATTCCATGACATATTCCGGCACATATATGCTCTGGCCCATCACTCGAAGGAGATTCAGAGGCTGGGTCAGGTATGACAGCATAACCGCGAACCTCGCCGTAATATCTCTATGCGTTCTATCCCTGTATATGGCCGGATTTTTCCGGTATATCCTTGAATTCCATGGGTGGTGAGGCCCTATCCAAAATCTTTATAAGACATCCGTATGTGGGCCATACGATAGCATGAAGAAAAAAACCGATATTGACGGAGAAAAGTACGATTACACCATTGTAAGTGCGGTTACAGGGGAAAAGGAACCGAAGGAACTTAAGGAATGGCAGAGGATGCTGGCATATGTGGCGGAAAATCCGGAAGAACTTCCGTTCTATCTCGAAAAGCTGATGAAGATAAGGAAAAGCAGGGAACTGAGGCTTGCTCTTGTGAGGCTTCAGATAATGTCGGACCTGCACATGTCCGATAACATGGAGCTCTATCAGATGTGTACGTATGTTGCCGAGACAATAGAACATTTGAAATATGGTTCGCTTGCACTTGAAAAGGGATTTGAAGAAAAGAAGCAAAAAAAGAGCAAGAATGCAAAAAAGAAAAAGAAGAAAGGTGATTGAATGAAGATAGCTGTGGCGGCAGAAGGGAACGAGCTTAGTTCGAAGGTAAGCAGAAGATTCGGAAGAACGGAGTATTTCATAATTTACGATATGGAAACCGGCGAGTTCGAGGCGGTCAAAAATGATTCGGGAGGCGGTGGTGCCGGCATAAAGGCCGGAAACCTTCTTGCATTGAAAGGGGCAGAATATGCCATAACCGGCGGAGGCATCGGCCCGAATGCTCACGAGGCCCTCAGTGCCGCAAAAATCAGGGGCATCGGAAATTTCGAAGGTACGGTGGAAGAGGCGGTCGCGGCATTCAAAAAAGGAGAGCTGAAGGTCACCCACGAGCCGCTTTCATAAAAAATAATGGTTAGGGGGTTTAAGGGGCAATTTTTCCTGTCTTTTTCCCTTTTTCCCAGTATTCTCTTATCTTTTTCCAGACCTTCACATATCCGATGAGGAAAGGTATCTGTATTAGCGGTGTGACTGCCGGAGGTATTGCCATAAGGCCCATTCCGGCGCTCATAGCTATCGCCATTGCCGTTCCCTCGTTCTTTCCGACGGAAGGGAATGTTATCGCCATGTGGTCCTTATAGGCTATCTTTATCTTCCTATCGAAATAAGTTAGAAACCCGAGTGATAGTGCATAATAGAGTATAAGAGGGATGAGCGCTATCAGGACTATCTCCGGCTTCTTTGCTATGAGTCTCGCCTTTTCCATGAATATGAGGAAGACTATCAGATACATGCCTATGAGAGATATGGCTGGAAATAGGGGCTTCAGCCTCAGAAATCCCTCTGTGCCTCTCTTTTTAAGAAGATACCAGCGGGTGAGTATTCCGAAGAACATGGGGACAAAGACGACCTCGATTATTGTAATCACGAGAAGCATGGTCGGAACCGTTAGGCTGGAACTCGCCGCATATACGGCAAGCCACCCGGGAACCGTTATTATCGCAAGTATGAAGCTGAAGGCCACTATTATTGTCGCAAGTTCGAGATTTCCCTCGGAAAATCCGGTGTATGCTATGCTCATGGAGGAGCACGGAACCACCATGGAAAGCATGAGGCCCATGGCAAGCTGAGGGCTCAGCGGATAGAACAGCCCGACAAGCCATATAAGGAACCACATCAAGAGCGGTGCAATCACGAGGCCCATTGTTAGCCCGATACCTACCTGTTTCCCCTGTTTCATCGAGTTCTTCATCTCCCCAAGCCTGAGGTTTATCATCATCGGATATATCATTGAGATGACCACGGCCAGATTGAGCCAGTGAAATGCCTCCTTGTATTTGGCAACATTTATGTTCATCCCGACAGCGAATCCAACTATCATTGATAGAGTAACATATATAGGTAAAAATTTATCAAGATGGTTCTTGAGCTTCAGATAGTCCATATACTCACCCCTTGTGGGTCTTTATCACAAGAGTAGGCTTTTTTGTCCTTCTGAGCACCCTTATACTTGTGGAGCCGAGCAGTTCATCCGAGTATCCGAGCTTTCCGTGTGAAGGGAGCAGTATTATCGATACATCCTCTTCCTCTGCCACTTTGACTATTTCCTCATAGGGAACACCTATCCGCACCATACTCCTGATAGTTCTGCTTTTTATGAGCTCTTTGCACCGCCTTTCCCTCTCTTTCAGCTTATTTTCCGTTTCTTCCCTCATCATTTTCTCTATATCTTTCATCTCGCGGTCTTCCCTCTTATAAAGGAAGGAGTAGCCGTTCATGAGGTCTTCAAGGTGTCCTTCGTCTATCACATGCAGAATGAGGCATTCCCCCACCTCTATCTTGTTCATCTCGGCAAAGCGCTTTATTGCTCTTATTGCGCCTTCACTGAAATCCGTCGGGAACAGCATTTTCCTGAACATTTTTTCACCTCATTTCAAGATTTTTTGAATCCATACCGAGGTGTGATATATCAAGGTTCTGCCGAAATCCTCGATCACTCTATACGGCAAAGAGGGGTGCGAATATCCTGCAATTCGTGAGATTACATACATCATAATCTCGAACCTGCGGTATCTCAAGCAGGCAAAATTTAATTACTGGCGCATATATGTGGTACCGTGAAGAGATATACCTACGCCGGCATTATCGTGCTGATACTCATCTCGCTCGGGATAAACTCGCTTCCCATGATTCAGCATCAATTCTGGGGCATGGATGAGGGAGAATACATCGTTATGACCGGAAACATAGTTAGAACAGGCACCATCTCTTCGGAATATCACGGATGGACAGTCGCATATCCCTATTTTCAGGGATATTTTGCGGTATCTTCGTCGTTTTCCATACTCTCGGGAATTTCCCCCTTTCAGGCCGTATGGGCTCCCGTGCTTTTCTCGTTCATCGCTGTAATCGCTGTGTTTCTCATGGGGGCAAAGGTGAACGGCCCCCTCACCGGCTTCTTTGCGGCCCTCTTCCTTCTCGCAGCCATGCCGTTCTCCTACCTGTCCTCACATCCTGCGCCAGCGAACCTAGGGCGCACACTATTCATACTCACCCTCCTGCTTCTCTGGAAACCCGGTAAAAAATCGCTTTTTGCATCCTTTCTTCTTTCCGCAGCCCTGATAACCGTGCACCCCCTTTCCAGTTACATACTTCTGATAGCGGCGGGCGGCAGTTATATGATAAAGGTATTCAGGAAGGAGGATGCGCGCGAAATATTTCTGTTTCTGTGCATCTACTCCTACATGATGCTTTCATACTGGTTGTTTTTCGGCAAAGGATTCACGGAAGGCGTTCTCGAAGCGTCTGGGATAAATCCGTATCACATACTTCTTCTGACGAGCGCAGCCCTTTTCTTCATCTATGTCTTCGGAAAATGCATAAAAAGGCCGCATATCTCTCATTCCGTACCATCCCGCCGCAATATTATCATATCCCTGTATTCTTTCGCCCTTATCATCGTTGTTATCATCCTCTATTCTATTTTTTTCAGATTTCCGGGGATGGATATGAGGGGAGACCCCGCTACGCTAATATTCTATTCTCCTTTTATACTCCTGCTTTTACTCTCATCGACGGGGGTATCTCTGGCAAGACTTTCATCGAAAGCCCTTGAAACATGGGGCTGGCTGGCAGCAATCGGCCTATCCGCGCTGGCCGGAACCTTTTATCACAGCGACGTTCTCATACCTTTCAGGCATATAGAGTATCTTGTGCTCCCTCTTTCAATACTCTTCGGAATAGGCATCCGCCACCTTTACATAATTTCAAGAGAACAGGGAAGAGCGAGACTTCTGGTATCTTCGGTTATCCTTTTACTGCTTTTGAACATGGCTATAATATATCCACCACCGCAGTATATGCAGGGATTTCAGGAATCGACGGATTATAACGAGATTCCGGGCATAATTGCCGCCTCGCACATGGAGGGAAGGGTTGCTACGGACCACAGGCTCAGTACGGATATATTTGCCGCAGGCAAGGAGAATGTCAGCTGGGATGATGCCAAGCCGCTCCTCATGCAGCCGGAAAACAGCACATATGGAGCTTCCTGTGTGCTATTAACGGAAAAGATGATGGCAAATGCAGTCTTTAGCTGGAGAGACACGACCGTCAGAATCGATTCACGCCCATTTTACTCGGATTATCTTCTGTACTCTGACGGTGAATCGAGCCTTTTCATCTATTCCGGTCGGGTATTCAAGCGGTAGGCGGTGCTTGTTCCTGCGAGCGTCTCATGCAGTTTTTCAACAGTAAGCCCGTATTCTTCGGGTGTTTCGACATCAATCATGAAATCATAATCTCCCACGATTGGCTTGAAACCGAGTTCCTTTACGGATTTGACTATCTCGAGCGGAGATATCGACTCGCTGTTGAAGTACAGTTTTATATAGAGTTTCATTAAATCACCGGTCCGTTATCTCTCATCCATTTTAAAACCTTTGCTATTGCCGGAGGGTACTGCCATCATTGTCAATTCACAGTTCTCCACACCTTTCACAGCTCCTA
>CAZQEG010000050.1:0-6107 GCA_964591575.1 uncultured Thermoplasmata archaeon | reverse complement strand
CGGAGAATCGGGAGCATGCTGGAATCCCGCGGCCTCATACTCTCGGCGAGAAGCGGGAACATGAGCGTGAGAATCGGAAATACCATCTACATAAAGCGCTCCGGTGCGATGATGGGTTTCATGAAAGAGGGAGATATTGTTGAGGCCGACATAGGGGACGAGCACCCGAAGGGCGCTTCGGTGGAATACAAGGTCCACAGAGCGATATACATGAACACGGATTTCAAAGCCGTTATCCATGCCCACACACCTTATGCTATCGTCGAATCCATGAACGGAAGGGACATAAAGCCCGTTGATGCCGAAGGAAAGTATTATTTCTACAGAATACCGGTACTGGATGTGAAGCAGGCGATATCATCCGACGAGGTGGCGGAGAAGATGCCGAAGGCCGTAGAGGGATACGGTGCTGCGGTAATAAAGGCCCACGGTACGTTCGCAGCTGCAATGAGTCTTGAGGATGCCTTCTCGAGGATTACCGAGGTGGAGAGCGCCTGCAGACTGAGATATCTGGCGAGGCTGCGGTGATGTTCCACTGGATGAAGCTCAGGGCATTTGTTTATGCCACCGAGGACCACGATAGGGTCATGCAGGCCCTCGACAGCATTTCGGAAGGAGATACTGCGGTGGATTATGCTAGGGGCGCATATGGCGACAGGATAGAGATAATGGAAAGGACTGTGAAGAAAGAGAGGGCGATAAAGGCGCTCTTCTCGCGGCTTTCTAAGCAGGACCTCAGAAGAATGTCCGAGGAAGCCGAAGAAAGGACCGATGAGCGCTCTGTCTTCCATTTCAGGCTGGATAAGCAGAGAGCATATGAGGGGGAGATTGTTCTGGGTTCCGGCGGAGATGTCGTGGACATCGAGCTGAAAATAGCATCATACCCCGCATCCCGGGATTCTGCGGTCGCACTGATAAAAGAGTACATGGAGGCGATGCTCTGAAGTGGGTGATAGACACTCAGTTCTTTCTCAGAGGAATGGACCCGGCATCTCTGGAAGGAGAGAAATACATAACTGAGGCTGTCAGGGAGGAGGTGAGCAGGGGATTTCCGGGCAGAAAGATGGAGTATTTTCTGGATTCCGGGGCTGTTAAGGTGGCGGACCCTCCGAAGGAATATCTCGAGAGAGTGAGAAAGGAGGCTGTCAATACCGGCGACATAGGAAGGCTTTCCGAAGCGGACATATCGGTACTGGCTCTCGCACTTCATCTCGGTGCGGCGATAATATCAGACGATTATTCCGTCCAGAATCTCTCTTCCCGGATGAGCATAGAATGCCATCCTCTTTCGGAGAAGGGCATAAAGGAGGAATGGAGGTGGGGATACAGATGCACCGGATGCAGACGGATTTTCAACGAGCCTCATGAGGTGTGCCCTGTCTGCGGAGCACCTCTGAAACCGGTGCGGCTTTCCCATTCCAGATAGCGGGAGAATACGTATGCTGTCCCTAAGAAAAACCCCATAAAAAGCATGAGCGCCATTCTGGAATTCGCAGCATCCGCAGCGGAGAGGTCGAGGATGTATGCCTGAGCGGAGAACGGGTAGAGAAAGCTTATCTTTCCGCCTTCCAAGAGGTCCCACGAGACATTGAAAAGAGCCACGACATAGATTGTGACCCCGAGACTTTTGAACTTTCTGTCGGAGCGGGCAAATCCGTATGCGAGAAAAGGAAGAGATATCAGGGATATGAAGAATATGCTGTGAAACGCCTTTATTCCCTCCGTATAGGTTATAAGCAGGTGGTCCGAATCTATCAGAAGGGAAATCAGGGGAAGAATGAAGATCTCTCGGATTCTGTCAGTCTTATATATGGAGTATACTATAAGAAACGATAAGAATATCTGTATCAGGCTGTCGAGCACCGTTCCTCCTGTGATGAGATTCTCCATGAATCTCCTTCCTCCTGAGAATATATAAGAATTGCCTTTCGATGTTTCGCAGCGGATAATCAAAAATGATAGAAGACAAATCATATTCTTTTTTGTTAAATCCATGAGAAAACTTAATATATGAGTCAAATGGAAAAACAATCGTGAAAATCCACATGAAAGAAGGAGAAGAAAAAGACGGAGAAAGCCTCTGGGTGAAGGCCAAAATCGACGGCTCTCCGATTTCCTCCAACATAAGAGACAACAATATGGCGGAGAGGATTGCCGTTATGGGCGCAATGATGTGCGGGTCTCTCGCCGCCATGGTGGAGGACGGGAAAAGCGGAGATTCTAACATCACAGTGAGGATGAAAGGAGGGACGTTCTCCGTAAGGTTTTCCGGTGAGTTCCTGATGATAAAGTATTCTCCGCTGAAGAAGGATTCGGATTATACGGCAGAAACAGACCACAAACTTAATATTCCTTCCTTAGATGGCCCTGTGTGATAGTATGAAAAGCATTGACGAACTCATCGAGAGCGCCATGAAGCTCAGGGAAAAAGGCATGAGCGAGGCGGAGATAGGGAATGAACTTCATCTTTCGACGGAAACGATAACATGGCTTCTCACCCACGGTAAAAGCGGTGAAACCCCGCCGGCGGATGTTAAGATAGGGTGGCGTTCCGTCGGGGTATACGGCGAAAGGATAGGCTATCTTGCGGCGATAATGAGTTCCATCATAGAGGAGGAGATGCAGAAGCAGAGGACAGACATCAGCACTGTTGTCGGAATATCCGTAAACGGAATACCCTTTGCCACCCTGATATCCGAGGAACTCGGGCTTGAACTTGCGATATACCGCCCCCACCCGGACAGGTCCAGCAGCGGAGCCTTCAGTTCCAATTATGCTGATGTCGAGGGAAAAAAGGTAATAATAATCGATGATGTGATGAGCACTGGTACGACCCTCAGAGCCACGATAGCTGATTTGGAAGAGAGAGGTGCGGTTCCCGTCCTCATAGTCGTTATAACGAACAAGAGCGGAAAGGATGAAGTCGACGGCGTCCCTCTGAGAGCCCTTATCCGAGCCAGAGCTCTGATGTGAGAAGATGCACTGGGCCGATGTCGAGGCGGAGCGTATCATGGAGCGCTCTGCCAAACCCGTGATTTCCACAGGTATAACTCCCTCCGGGCCCATACATGTTGGGAATATGCGGGAGATAATAACAGGATATCTGCTTTACAGGGCAGCGATGGACAGAGGTGCGGATGCGAGGCTGATATACAGCGGAGATACCATGGACCCTCTGAGAAAGGTATATCCGTTTCTACCGGCGAATTATGAGAAATATGTCGGAAAATCCCTTAGCGAAATACCGTGTCCGTGCGGAAAGCACAACTCATATGCCGAACATTTTCTCGAGCCTTTCCTGAAATCCCTGGAGACGCTCGGAATAAAACCGGAGGTCCTCCTCAGTCATGAGAGCTACAGGAAGGGGCTTTTCGCAGAAGCGGTGAAAATAGCGCTGGACAGCAGGGAGAAGATAAGGACGATACTCGAAGAGGTCTCCGGCAGAGAGCTTTCGGATGACTGGTGGCCTTACAGCGCAAAATGCGAGAAATGCGGGGGATTTCGGACAAAGATACTCGCTTATGATTATCCTTACGTCGAATACATCTGCGAATGCGGCCATAAAGGCAGAGCTGACATAAGAAAAGGAGAAGGAAAACTGCCGTGGAGGGTGGAATGGCCCGCAAAGTGGTATGCCTATGGCGTCACCTGCGAACCTTTCGGGAAGGACCATGCGGCCGCCGGCGGCTCCTATGATACGGGTGCCAGAATTGCGAGGGAGATATACGGCATCGACCCGCCGCATCCCGTACCGTACGAATGGATAGAACTCAAGGGAAAGGGAGCGATGTCATCCTCGACAGGTGTTGCCATAGCGGCTTCCGACATACTCGATGTGGTTCCCCCCGAGGTTATGCTGTTCTATATCGCCAGATACAAGCCCACGAGGCATCTGGAGTTCGATCCCGGCCTTGGGTTGATGGGTATAGTCGACGAATATGACAGATTCGAGCGGATATACTACGGAAAGGAGAGTGCCGATGTTCAGGACAAGGAGGAGGACTGGAGGCGCGCCTACGAACTCTCCCAGAGCAGGGGCATAAGGGAGAAAATGCCGGTTCAGGTGTCCTACAGGCATCTGGTGAATGTTGTCCAGATAGCCCCGGATTTCGGGGGTGTTCTGAAAGTTCTCAGAAGGACCGGAGAAATAGATGATTTGAGTCCGGAGGACGAGAGATACCTCGAGGAGAGGGTCGGCAGGGTAAGGGAATGGCTGAGGAGATTCGCTCCCGAATCCGTGAAGTTCTCCATAACGCCCGCCCTCACCGGTGAATATACGGAGGAAGAGAAGGGATTCGCAGGGATTCTCTCGCAAAAGCTTTCGGACTGTGAATGGAACGGAGATGAGATACACGCTGCCATACGGGGGAGTGCGGAAGAGACCGGCTTTCCGGTGAAAAAAGCCTTTAAAACGCTTTACAGGGCATTCATAGGCAGAGAAAAGGGTCCGAGACTCGGCTATTTTCTGAGCACGATGGAGAGACCCTTCGTCTTGGGTCGCTTGAAGGAAATCCTGAGCAGGTGATGATACAAAACTTTATAACGGGGCTGCGATTGTGAGCGCACCTCAGCAGCGTCGGAAGAGTCAGACTGCTTGTACCTCCAAGGAGGACTTGTGATGAAAAGTAGAAAGAAAACCAACACGAATCTGACGGAGCTTATAAGCGAGCTGAAAACAAAGGCCCGCACCAATGAAGCTCCGATCTGGCGAGACGTTGCTCTCAGACTGGAAGCCCCTTCGAGGAATTGGGCGGAGGTCAATGTGAGCAAGGTTTCCAGATATGCGAAGGAGAACGAGACGATAGTGATACCGGGAAAACTTCTCGGTGCCGGAGAGATAGATAAAAAGGTTACGATAGCGGCATACAGAGCATCGAAGAGCGCAATAGAGAAGGTAGAAAATGCGGGCGGAAAGGTGATGAGTGTCCTCGAGCTGGCAGGAACCAATCCCAAAGGCTCCGGTGTGAGGATAATGAGGTGATTCTATGACAAAATACATAGATGCTACCAACATGGTGCTCGGAAGGATGTCAAGCATAGTTGCGAAGATGCTTCTGGAAGGAGAAGAAGTGGTCATAATAAATGCGGAAAGAACCTCCATTGTCGGAAAGAAACAGATGATATATGCGAGATACAGGTTCAAAAGGGAGCTTGGGAACTCAAGAAAAGGGCCTTTTTTCCCGAGGATGCCTGACAGAATAGTGAAACGAGCGGTACGCGGCATGCTTCCTAAAAATTCGAAGGGGCGCACGGCGCTCAAGGTGCTGAAAGTTTATATAGGAACTCCCTCTGAACTCAGGAATGTGAAAGCGGAGAAGATAGACGCGGAGGTCAGAGGAATCGAGGGAACGACCTACATATCGGTAGGAGATATCGCACGCCATATGGGGGCCAAATTTTAAGGGGGCTAGAGTATGAAAAAGATGGATATTTCTGTAACAAGCGGAAAAAGGAAGAGCGCCGTTGCAAGAGCGCACATAGAGAAGGGCAGCGGAAGGATAAGGATAAATTCGGTACCTCTGGAGATATACGGGAACGAGATGTCCAGGGACAAGATAAGGGAGCCAGTCATCCTCGCAGGGGACAAGGCCTCCAAAGTGGATATCTATGTGAATGTGCGCGGCGGCGGCTTCATGGGTCAGGCGAGCGCTGCCCGGATTGCCATAGCAAGAGCGATGGTCTCTTACTTCAAGGACAGGAATCTCGAGGCCATATTCAGACAGTACGACAGAAACATGCTCGTGAACGATCCGAGAAGGAAACTGCCGAAGAAACCACTGGGTCGCGGTGCGAGAAAGAAGAGGCAGAAATCATACAGGTGATACAATGATGATACCAGTGAGATGTTTTACCTGCGGAAAGGTCATAGGTTCCGCATATGAGCCGTTCAAGACCCGAGTTGAGAACGGCGAAGACCCCGCGAAGGTTCTGGATGACCTCGGAATAACGCGTTACTGCTGCAGAAGGATGATAGTGAGTCATGTGGACCTTATAGACGAGATAAAACCCTTTTTCTGAACCCATTTATCCTCTGGGCCCGTGGGGTAGCTTGGCATCCTACCAGCTTGGGGTGCTGGCGACTCCGGTTCAAATCCGGGCGGGCCCAT
>CAZQEG010000049.1:0-6301 GCA_964591575.1 uncultured Thermoplasmata archaeon | reverse complement strand
ACAGGCCCATCGTGCGAGTGTTGAGCGGACAGGGCGCAATCGCCTATAAATGATTTTTCAAACCGCCCTATGGAACGGCATCTGGCCGTTATACAAGTTAACAAGGGTAGGCCGAGACTGAATTTTCGTGTACTGCTCGGTCTGAACCTGACATTCTCAATTGATTCATACATACGGAGCGTTTGTAGCAAAAAACATATATTAGAAGAGGAGTACGGGTAAGTACATGGCCCAAGCTCCCTCGAGAAAGTCTGCGAATTCGAAGATAAACAGAGCGAGATGCAGGACAGGTATAGACACCCTTGATGCCGTTTTAAACGGAGGAATTCCGAGGGGTAATACCGTGCTGATAACCGGAAGCTGCGGCACAGGTAAAACAACCACAAGCCTTGAATTTCTGGTCCACGGAGCGCTCTACGGTGAAAACTGCCTTTTCATATCCGTCACCGAAGCATCGGAAAAATTGATTGCGAACCTGATTCCTTACGAGTTCTTCAGCGATGAGCTGTTGAAGAAGGGGAAGCTCATATTCATAGATATGCCTGCGATATACGAGAGGCTCGGGCTCCAGAAATCGGAGTTCTCCTTCGAGGAGATAGACCTTCTTGTGAATGCGATAGGAGATATCGTCAAGGAGTTGAAGATAAAGAGGCTGGTCATAGATTCCGTGACGTCTGTGTGCTTCCAGCTGAAGACCGAGGAGAAGATAAGGGATTTCATACTCAAACTGGGAAAGAAGCTCTCACAGCTCGGCTGCACCAGTCTGCTCGTTTCCGAGATACTCCCGTCCGATGCGAGATATTCGACATACGGCGTCGAGGAGGCCATAGCCGACGGGATAATACTCATGGGAAACTATGAGAGAAGAGGAGACCTTCTGAGAACGCTTCAGGTCGTGAAAATGAGGGGCACAGGGCATTCCAGAGCGAAATATGTCCTTGATCTCACACCAATAGGGGTTCTTCTGGTTCCGATGCTCAAAGGAGGTGGAGAGTGATGGGAGTGATGGATCAGGCATATGAAAAGCTGAAAGGGATATCCGAGGCATCCGTGGTCGCTCTCGAGGTCAATTCGGACAGCTATTTCGATGTCATCAGGGTCATAACGGAAAGGATATCCGTGGAAAAGGACCTCGATGTAATATACATCAATTCCACTCTACCCGCATCATCCATAATAAGCGTGATGGATATGCTTCAGATAAAGAGGGAGCACATCTATTTCGTGGACTGCGGTTCCAGCATACTTCTGGAGGAGAAATACAGAAACGGGCACATACTGTATGTGGAGAGCGCAACGATGCTCGAGAATATAATGCTTAAAGTTGAATATCTAATGAGAAAGCTCGACAAAAAGAGGGGGAAGCTGATATTCATAGACTCCATAAATTCCATGGCCATCCACAACAACATAAGCATACTCTCGGAGTTCATGCATATAATGTTCAACACTCTAAGGTCCAAGGACGCATATACGATAGTCCTTTCCATAAAGGAGCAGGGTTCCGATGAGATATCGCGGGCTTTGACGATGGTTTGCGACGAAAAGATAGAGATAACGGAGGAATGGTGATGGCCGATAACAACATAAGGAACATAGGAATATCGGAACTCGATGCCGCTCTCGGCGGGATTCCGGAGGGTTTCGCCATTCTCGTATACGGCTCTCCCGGTTCCGGTACCGAACTCTTCGCAAAGCAGTTCGCCGCTGCAGGCGTCGGAAAGGAGAATGTCATCTATTTCACGACCAACGAGAGAGACGAGGATGTCAGAAAGACGATGGAGCATTTCGGATGGAGCCCGAATATAACGATAGTCAACATAGGCGGGGAATATTACGAGAAGATACTGGCAAAAGAGGTGGAGATAAGCAGATACAGGCAGGAGGGGGTTTCCATCCGCGATATAAAGAGGCTCAGAGAACATGATATTTCCAAGGGAATAAATTTCCTTACAAAGGTGACGTACGAAATTTCAAAGCTGAAGCCTCCCTTTCGTGTCATTCTGGACTCTCTCGATTTCTTTCTCGAATACTATGACCCGCAGCAGGTAATATCCGCGCTCCGTACCGTGAAGGCGCACTGCCAGCACCAGAGAGGTGTTGTTCTTTTTACGATGCTGAAGGGCGTTCACGAGCCGAAGATGGAAAGCGGTGTGGAAGAAGTCGTGGATGTGATAATTGAGCTCGAAAAGCAGAGGTTGGAAAGGGAATTCCGGCATTTTCTGATAATCCAGAAGGTCAGGAACCACCCGGAGAAGCTGGGAATCATGGAATATGCTGTGACATCTCGCGGAATAGCTCCAAAGTGATACGATGAATTATGATGCGCTCGTCATAGGCGGTGGGCCCGCCGGGAGCAAGGTTGCAGGAATAATAGCGGAAAGCGGTCATTCCGTTCTTATCGTGGAGGAGCATAGGGAGATAGGAAGGCCCATACAATGCTCCGGGCTCGTCAGTTCCGAGGTGCTGAGGCTCTCTGGAACCGGAAAAAAATCGGTTTTGAGGAGATTGAACGAAGCGAGCATCATTCTCGGAGATTCCAGACTGCATATAGAATCAAAAAAGGAGATGGTATCCGTAATCGACCGCTCTGTTTTTGATAAGGAGATGGCAAGGGATGCGATAAGGAAAGGCGCTGACATATGGAGCGGAACCAGAGCTAAATCCTTTTCAAGGAAAGACGGGAAGATAACAGCCGTCCTGAACTCGGGCGGCGAGATAAAAAGTGTCTCCGCCGATATTCTCATCGGTGCGGACGGAGCATATTCTGCGGTGGCAAGAAATTTCGGCCTGAGCAGACCCACGGAGACACTCGGTGCATTTCAGGCTTATATAGCAGATGAAGCGGAAGAGGTCAAAATATGGCCGGAGCGTTCGGCATCCTTTTTTTCATGGCAGATTCCTCTCCCGCGCGGTTCCCTTATAGGCTCCGCATCTGCCGGAAAGACCAGAGCCGCGGATATTCTCAGAAGAAGATTTCCCGGATTCGAGAAAAGGGCCGTATCAATCTACGGCGGCGTAATACCCATCGGATATGCGAGCGAGACCGTGGCTGACAATGTTCTCATAGTGGGGGACGCAGCATCGCAGGTAAAGCCGCTTTCCGGAGGAGGATTATACCCCGGCCTCTATTCCGCCGAGATTGCGGGGAGGATTGCTTCGGAAGCACTGGACAGAAGGGAGCTTTCTGCAGGATATCTCAGGCGGTATCAGAATTTATGGCAGTCCGGCGTTGGAAGGGAGATAAAGAACGGACTCTATATAAGAAAGATATACGGAACAATGGATGAAAAGGAGATGAAAAAAGCCTTAAATGCGCTCAACAATGAAAAATTGAGGGACATCATCGGGAATCTGGGAGATATAGACCACCCCTCAGCGCTTGCGGGCCCGCTCATAAAGGCCTCTCCTAAACTTCTCATATTTGCCCGCAATCTGCTTGGTCTTCTCAGCTAAGCGAGGATATTTTCCGTAATTGTCGTTCATGTAGTACATATATGCCAGCACGGCAAATGTTACCGCCAGCCCGATGAGAACGAAAAGAGGCCAGAGACTCACACCTCTTCTCACGCTGAAGCTTGTAAAAGGGATTATCGCATCGACACCGAGATAGCTCACATTAACTCCGTGCCTGTAATAAGGCATGTCCGTCGCATTCGGATTTTTTGTGGCATAATCCCACTGCTCCTTACTGAAGAAGGACATCGATTTCATCACGAAATGCCTTTCCGTGTTGTTTGTGGAGTTGGAATAGTCGAATTCCAGCGAGAAACGTACATAGTAAACGCCTTCCGCTGTATTCCCATATGTTCTTGCTGTCAGGTTGAAAGGAACCTGCTGCTGAGGATAAAGAGGGGCGGAGATGTGCGTCTCATATTTCAGTCCGTTTCCCTGAACGAAAACAGGGCGGCCTGAGAACTTTTCGCTGACATTGCGGTATTCCTGCAGGGTCGCATAGGCATATATCTCAGCTGTCAGGGTTATGTTGTCCATGTTCCTGCTATATGGGTTATAAAGAAGAAAATTGAGATTTCCAGCCTTTCCCGGATATATCGTCGGGCCGGAGAAATTTTTCAGAAGATAATTCGTGAATGAAGGTGTGGAGACATAATCCTCTACTGTCGGGGCAAAGGGGTCCGCTTCAGCGGTCGGCACCATGGTTAAAATAAGGACTGCTGAGATTACAAGCGACAGAGCAGGGGTTCTAATCATGGGACCGCAACAAACATGAGACTATAAATATTTTCCTAGAGAAGGGAGAAAGCGTCCTCTATTCTGCTTATTTCCACATTGGTCGTATTGGTGCCAGCAACGGCACCCTTTGAATTCACCAAAACAGACGCTCCTATGAAACCGCTTCCGTAATTTGCCGTGCCCCTGTAGAATTTTACGCCGAAGAGCTCTTCGAGAGTTTCCAGCTCCCCTTCATCGGCTTCAGGATGTACAAGCCCACCTCTGTTGCTCACCGCAGCTGCAGAGCCGACAGTGGGTATGTCTGCAATATATCCCTGTTTCACCGGCACATCGAGGGTATCCTCTATCTTTTTAAGCCACTTCCGTGAAATCATGGGGTGTACCAGAGCACCTCTGTCATTGACCAGTATATTGTTTCCAGCTGCATTGAACCTATCCTTAAGAACAAGAACTTCCATCCTATCTCTGAGTTCTTTCAGCTCGCTTTCTTCCACTATGTAGGAAACAACGGCACCTCTGGAGTTCGCAGCAAGCAAGGCCCCCACAAGCCGAGAACCGCCGACCGCTGTTTTTACAACGGGAACTCCCAGAATTCTTTTGACCTCCTTCGATTTCTCATCATCCACTGTCGGGGAAACAAAGGCAAAATTGTCTGTGGCCACACCCAGAAGTCCGACATACGGGTTTGCGTCGAATTCCAGAAGTTTTATCATGTCACTCTTCCGGAGGAAGGACCTCTACCACATCCTCGAATTTTATCATTTTAACCCTTATTTTTGAAGGCATCTTGCTCTTTCCGCGGGCCCAGACCTCTTCATTTATTCGGTGGTCTATCCACACCTCATCAGGTTCGGCCTTCATGTGTCTGGCAGCGAATTCCCTTATGTGCTTTATAGCCCGAGGAGCCCTGTTAGGTCTGGGAATCTCTTTCAAATCCTTGAATGTTATCGTGTAAATCCTTTCTATCTCTTCTTCACCCATCCTATCACCTCAGAGTTTCAGTCTCCCGCGCCTCCAGTTTCTCTGCTTCGGGTGCCTCATGAAGTTTCGGTTGGTCTTCTGCATCACCCATGCAGGCACTCTCCTGTTCTGTTTCACCCTTCTCAGCAAACGAATTTTCTTCCCATAAGGTCTGTGGCTGCTCATATTCTCACCTTCTTTCTATCTTTATCTCTCTCTTTTTAGGTATTACTCTTTTCAGAAGCATCTTCAATGTCTCGTCATCTATCATACGGTCGAGCCTTCCGGAGGTAGCAAGGCCTATCAGCTGATTCTCAACATTCTCCGCTATATCCGGATAGGCGAGTTTTATCCTTGCAAGCCTCTCTCTGGCTTTGGGTGTCATTATCTGGCGGAGTATGGCGGCCTTCTCCATTTCCATCTGTTTTTTCTGCTCTTCCTGCAACTGCGCCATTTCCTGTTGCTTCTGGAGTTCGAGAAGTTTTTTCTTTTTTATATCTTCCAGTTCTTTGTCCATTTTCCTCACTTTTTCTTCGGGAGGTATTTGTTCATCTCAGGCATTTTCTTTATCAGTTCCTGAAGTATCTCATAGGAGGTATTATCGAGGAATTTCCGCCCTTCCGGGCTTATCTTTCTGCCTTTCTTTCCATCCTTTATCACAAGTCCCGCGCTCTCAAGCTGAATGAGTCCGGTCTGTACTATGGACCTGCTCCCTCGCACCGGGTGGTATCTTTTCGAGCCTCTGTCGGCCCTTCCGCCGAACATCGCGCTCAGCCTCATAACACCCACCGGTCCGTGGATATACACCTTCCTGAGTATTGCTGCGGTCCGTATGTACCACCAGCCGGAGTCCACTGGCTTCTTCTCTCTGTGCACTCCTGTTTTGACATACAAGGACCATTTCGGCGGATATACGGCATCCATCTTCTTCAATTTCTCTGCGGTCTTTTCTATCAGCAGTTCAGCAGGTACATCTTTAACGCCTGTCATCGGATTTCCTCCTGTGGGATGATGCACCTACTTGACTTCCGTATATAAATCTTTGCACACTTTGCACATCCGAACAAGGATGTCCAAAAAGGATTAATATGGAATTGAGATGCAGGGGCATGGAAGAAGCCATAGAGAAGATAGAGGATTACCTGCT
>CAZQEG010000048.1:0-6301 GCA_964591575.1 uncultured Thermoplasmata archaeon | reverse complement strand
CGCACATCCATCCACTCAAAAAACTTTAATAAACCCATGTAATTGCGATAGCGCTCATGTCTCTCAAGGTACATCTTCCAACCGGTGATTTTGTATGCCCGAAATGCGGGACTGTCGTGAAGGAGAGTGATAAAAAGTGTCCGAAATGCGGAGAGCCGTTCGAAGGGGTAAGAGAGGGGAAAAGATGCCCCAACTGCGGGACCATAAATGATATCGATGCCGCAATATGCGTCTCATGCGGATATTCGTTCGAAAAGGAGGCAAGCTTCGAAAGAAGCGATGATGAATTCCTTCAGAAGCTGTTGAACTGGAGCAAAACACTGGCCGAAAAGGAGAATGAAGAGTATCAAGAGGAGGCGGAACAGGTCGTAAATGTCTTCAAAAAGGTTACCGGCCTGTCGCTGGAAGAGGCAGATAAGGAAGGGGAAGTGGACTGGAAAAGAAAGATAGATCGGAACCGTGAATTCCTGAAATCGATGATGGAACTCCTCGAAGAGGAAAAGAGCGGAATAGAAAAAAAGGCGAATAACTCGAGGAAGAAAGATACAAAGAGAGCCCTCGAAGAGGAGGCGGATGCCATAGGACAGGAGATAAAGGGACTCAGAAGAGCATATGGCGACCTTGAAGACATAGAGAAATGGTTCGATGCGCAGATAGAGAGGCTTGAGAACGAGGGCATAGAAAAGGAAAGAGACCTGAGAAAAGAGATAGCGAAAGTTAGAAAAGAGAGCATAGCCCGTGAAGAAGAGCTCAGGAATCACATAAACGAACAGAATGCCGAGATTGAACAGCTGAGAAAAAGACTTTCCGAGAGCGCGGGAGCAGCCTCTCTTATCGATGAATGGACTGCTCTGGAGAAAAGAATCGAGGAGGAGCTTAAGGAACTCGAACCGAAAGAGAAGGATGAAAAGATATCCGATTACATATTCGAGACGGAGAAAGAGATGAAAACAATCCTTGACGCCATAAGAATGAGGGCTCAGGAAGAAGAGGAGCTGAAAAGGCTTCTGAAGGTGCTGGACGACCTCTTTGATGCGCTCCCCGACAGGATAGTGAAAAAATTCGCAGAATCCGAGGATTTCCGGCTTTACGAACGAATACTTGACAGATATCATGTGGGTGAATAGATGGGCCTGAGAGACAGAGCAAAGGAGATACTTGAAAAAGGAGAGGGGGGCGAAGAAGAAAGGGCGGAAGAGAGCATTGACAGTCTCGAGAGCATAGTATCCGAGATAAGAAAGGCCTCGGAGAGCAGGGTTAAGACCCTTGAAGAGGAGCTGTCCGTACTAAAAAAAGAAGCCGGGGAGAGGGAAAAAGAGAACAGCGCTCTGAAAGAGGAGATTGACTCCCTGAAAAAGGAGCTCGACGAGAGAAAATCGGCTGAATCCGAGTACATAAAAAGACAGAAAGAGCTTGAGGAAAAGGAAAAGGATATCGAAGCTCTGGAAAGCGATATCAGGGGCCGGGAAGATGCTTTGAAGGAGAAGGAGAAGGCTCTGGAAGACAGAAAAAAGGAGCTTGAGAAGAGCGCTTCGGAACTTGAAAAGAAGGAAAAAGAGCTCAAAAAAATGGAGGAAGATGCTGAGAAAGCCGGAAAAGAAGCCGAGAGGAAGGAGGCGGAGCTCAAAAAGGAGAGAGAGAAGGCGAAGAAAGAGGCCGAAGAAGAGAGGAAGGATATAGAGAAAAGGCGGAAGAAACTGGAAAAAGAACGGGAAAAGATGCTCAACGAGGTGGAGGAAGAGCGCAGGAAGTTGATGGAAGACCAGCAGAAGGCAATAGCCGAGCTGAAAGACAAGGAAATGGCGGCGATTCAGAGGGAAAAGAAGGAACTGGACGAGGAAAAAAAGAACTTCGAATCGCTCAAATCCAAGGATTTACAGGAAATAGAGAATGAGAAGAAAAAGGCAAAAGAACTCAGAGCCGCCCTTGATAAAAAGAGCTCGGAGCTCTCGGAAAAGGAGAAAAGGCTCTCAAATCTGGAAGCTGAGCTCATAGAGCGAGAGAAGGCGGTCGAAAATCTGAGGAAGAGCCTGGAAGAAAGGGAAAGGGAGATCGAGAAGGAGCGGAAAGAGCTCCTCGATGATATAAAGGGAAGAGAGAAAGGGCTCGAGGATGCGAGAAGCGCATTTGAGAAGGAAAAGGATGAGTTCGAAAAGAGCAGACAGAAAGGGCTCGATGAGCTCGAAAAAGGGAGAAAAAGCCTTGAAGCAAAGAGAAAAGAGCTTGAATCACTGGAGAATTCGCTGAAAGACCGGAAAAAGGAGCTTGAAGAGAGGGGGAAATCTCTGGACAAAAGGGAAAGAGCTCTTGATGAGCGGGAGATTTCACAGGAGAAGAAGAGAGGAGAGCTGGAAGCTCTGGAAGCGGAACTTGAGAAGAGGGATGCCTCCGTATCGCAGAGAGAGAGCTCGGTTGCAGAAAGGGAAAAGAGGGCGAGAGAGGAAGGAAAGACGCTCTCCGAAAGCAGAAAGAAATTGATGGAAGACAAAGCGAATCTCGAGAGGGAGATGCTGGAACTCGAGGCGGAGCAGTCCTCTTTCAGAAAAGAGACCCAGAAAGAAAGAGAGGAAATCGAAAAACAGAGGGAGAATCTGGAAAAGCTGAGAAAAGAGATTGAGGAGAGAAAATCTGCCATGGAGAACAGCGAGAAGGAACTGGAAGAGAGGATAAAGGATATCGGAAGGAGGGAGGGAGAGCTCGAAGCGTCCGAAGAGGAGATAAAGATAAAGCTCGAAGAACTCTCCGCAAGAGAGGCGGCCTTATCCGAGGATGAGAAGAAGGTCAGGGAGTCCATTAAAAGCCTGGAAGATGAAAAAAGAGGGCTCGATTCAAAAGAAAGGGAACTGAGCCGCAGGGAAGCGGCGCTCTCCGCAGGGGAAAAGCGGCTTGCAGAGAGGGAAAATCTCTTAAGCGAAAGGGAGAAGAAACTGTCGGAGGAGAAGAAATCGGTATCGGAAGAAAGAAAAGAGCTCAATGAGATGTGGAAAAAGGTCACCAGGGAGGGAAAGAAACTGGAACACCGCTCCGAGGACCTCGATTCAAGGGAGAAGAAGATAAAGGAGCGGGAAAAGGAAATCGATGCCCGGTATGCGGATATGGACTCGAGGAAAGCGGAGATTGAGGAGAGGGTCAGGGCCATAGAGCTGAAAGAGGACGAACTTAACAGAGGAGCGGAAGAGATTGCTCTCAAGCTCGAACAGCTGGAGAAACAGAACAGAGCGCTCATGGAGAGGGAGAAATCGCTAGAAGAGTGGGAAAAGGATCTTTCTTCCAGAGAAGAAGCGATTACCGAAGAAAAAAAGAAGATTATGACCGAACAGGAGAAACTTGAGAAAAGCAGGCGCGAAATGCCGCAGATGGTGCAAAAACTGGAAAAGGAAAAGGCGGAGCTGGAGCAGAAAGAAAGGGACCTCATTCAGAAATCCAAGGATATCGAGATGCGGGAATCGTCGGTTCGGAAGGAAATGGAGGTCATCGAGAGGAAGGAGAAGGACCTTCAGCAGATAAAAGAGGGTGCGATAGCACTGATGAGATATGCCAAGAGCTCCGAGAGAAGAAAGAACGAGGAACTGCTTGAAAAGATAAGTTCGGAGAGGATGAAGCTCGAAGAGGAGAAGAAAGAGCTGGAAAGCCGCCTGAAGCCCATGGAAGAGAGGCACAGACTTCTGGAAGAGTCACTGCACCAGAAAGAGGAGGAGCTCAAATCCAGAGAGAGCGCTCTCAAATCGTGGGAGGAGGAACTTATGGAGGAAAGAGACAAACTTTCCAAGGAGAGGGAGGAAATCGCAGGGGTCTGGAAGCAGATAGAGAAAGACTCCGAAGAAGCAATGAAACTCCGTGATTCCGTGGAAAAGGAGGTAAAGGGGAAGCTCAAAGAAAAAGAGGCGGAGATTTCCGAAAGAGAGAAAGAAATCTCAAAAAGGGAAAAAGAGCTGGAGAAAGCGCAAAAAGAGCTTGAAAAGCAGAAAAGAGAGATGGAAAAGCGTATGAAGGATCTGGATAAAAAGAGGGCAGAGATAGAGAAGAAATCCAGAGAGATCGAGGAGAAGAAGAGATTCGTGGAAGAACTGCAGGAAGAGCTCAGCCAGATACTGTGAAATGCTTCGAAGCCCGGATGCTCAGAATCTATATATAATGTGACCGCCCTTCAATATCCGTGAGCGATGAGAAGAGCGTTCTGGAAAGGCTCGAAGAGATAGAGAGGCTCCTGAAAGGCTACATGGAGGATGAATACCTCTCATATGTGAAGAGGATTCTCGGATCATATTTCAGATTGATAGATATATACATGAGAGACGGAAGGATAAGCCCCGCCGCAGTGTTCCCGGAGGTAAATGACGACATATCGAGGGAAATCGTGGAGATTCTGTTCGTGAGAGGTTCCATGAACACGACTGAGGTGACAAGGGAGCTGAAGGAGAGAAGGGGGAGCGCTTCTAGAAGAATAGTAAGAGAGAGGCTGAAAGACCTCACGGATGCGGGCATCGTGGACCGCATTGAAAGAAAGAACGAGAAGGAATATATGATATCCGGGCCTGCCGTAAGAAGGTGGTTAAAAGTGCTCGGCATCGATATAAGGAGTGACAAACATAGGAGGAACAGGTGATAGAATGGATGAAAAAGAAGACGAAAATGATGTAGAGGAAATGAAAGAGGTGATGAACACCCTGAAGAACACCGTACCGGACATCATAAAAGGCATAGTTGACGCACTGTACTCCGGACAGAACGCCGATGAGTTCGGAAAGCAGGTCGCCGGATTCTACAAGTCGATGATAGATGCGGGTATGGACAAAAAAGAGGCTTTCGAGCTGACAAAGGAGTTCATGGAGAGCAGAGATGTAACCGGAGTGATAAAAAACGTCATGGCCGACAGAGGCATGAAAGATATGGGACATATGAAGGCGGAGATGAACAAAGAGGCTGAAAAAGCGGAAAGAGAAGCGGAAAACGATGAAAAGAAGAAAAAGGAATGAAATGGAGCGCTCTTCCCTCCCTTACCTTGCTGCAGCAGGGGTACTAATCCTCTTCCGAATATTTTTTGCATATTTCGGATACAAAAAGGCCGTGAAAAGATACAAAAAGAGGTTCAGAAAGGCACTGATAGGGAACGGCATGCCGAGGAAGATGGCAGTGGAACTTTCCGAGAATATCGCTGCCTTTGACCTGAAAGAGCTCATAAGCGGGGTGGGCAGAAGGATTCGGGTGTTCTGAAAGAGATCGGGATGGAAAGAAGAGTACCTTATTTCGAGAATCATTTTTTATACCTTTCACTCATGCGGTAATATGAGATACTCCGAAGCGGGCGTTGACCTATCCGAAGAAGGGCACACGATTCACGGCATCGTGAGCGCTCTGAAATACAAAAGAGAGGGATTCGGCGCCCCTTTTCAGCTTGAGAACGGTTTTTCGGGCCTCATAGACTTCGGTGACCGATACCTCGCCATGTCGACCGATGGCGTCGGCACGAAGATGCTGATTGCCGAGAAGATGAATAAGTTCGACACTGTGGGCATAGACTGCATGGCCATGAATGTGAATGACCTTATATGCATAGGTGCGGAACCTCTGGCATTCGTGGATTATTTCGCCGTGGAAAAGCATGACGAAAGGATTGCAAAGGAGATTGGTATCGGCCTTAATAGAGGGGCTGAACTGGCAAATGTATCAATAATCGGCGGGGAAACAGCCACCTTGCCGGATATTGTCAAGGGATATGACCTCGCAGGCACGGCGCTGGGTTATGCGGAAAAGGACATGGTCATAACAGGCAAGAAGATTAGGGAAGGCGACATCATAATAGGCCTTCCGAGTTCCGGACCGCATTCTAACGGATACACGCTCATAAGAAAGGTGATAGAGGAAGCCGGACTCTCCTATGATGATGATTTCATGGGAAAGAAGCTTGGAGATGTGCTTCTCGAGCCGACTAAAATCTATGTTCGAGAAATTGTTGCGCTCTTAAAGAAAGGGGTTGAAATCCATGGCATGGCCCACATAACCGGCGGAGGCCTCAGGAATCTTCTGAGATTGAAGGAAGGCGCCGGCTATGAAATCACGGACCCCGTCGAACCGCAGCCCATATTCACAGCGATACAGGAATGGGGGAACATAAGCGATGAGGAGATGTATCAGACATTCAACATGGGAATGGGCTTCGCACTGGTTGTTCCGGAAGAGAGCGCAGAGGAAGTTCTGAAGATAGACCGCTCGAAAATCGTGGGAAATGTGAATTCCACCGGAAGTGTGCGGCTGGAAGGAAAGGATGTGATGTACAGGGAGTACCTCTGAAAAAGATTTA
>CAZQEG010000047.1:0-6398 GCA_964591575.1 uncultured Thermoplasmata archaeon | reverse complement strand
CGGTGCAAGCCGGTGCGGCGAGAGTCGCGGCTCTGGAGCAGAAACGACACAGCCTGCATTATAGGATGAACCTGACGCAGGGGACGTTCCGCAGGATATGGTGAAACGGCCAACCGGGATGGAGCAAGCTCAAATGTCCGGGATGACTTCTCAGGACCGGAAAGTGGAGCGCTTAGTCGAATGCCGGCTGAAACAGAAGGGGGCCTACTACTCTCTCCTCCCTTCCCGATAGGAAAGGATTTATATTGCCAAGAAATGCGAGGCCGATAACATGAACCCGAAAGATCTTCTGTACACCAAGAATCACGAATGGATAAGAGTCAAAGGAAGCAGAGGTACCGTAGGAATAACCGATTATGCGCAGAAAGAGCTTACCGACATAGTGTATGTGGAGCTGCCGAAAAAAGGCATAGTCGTGGAACAGGGCGACACTCTGTGTACGCTCGAATCTGTGAAGAACGCATCGGATGTCTACATTCCTCTGACGGGAAAGGTCGTGGATGTGAACAAAAAGCTTGAAGATGAGCCGGAACTGATAAATCAGGATCCTTACGGAGAAGGATGGCTGGCAAAGATTGAGATAGAGGGAGAAGTGAGCGGGCTCATGGACGCTCAGGAATACGAAGAGTACCTGAAATCTCTCTGATTCTCTCCATGAGATCCTCCACGCCTTCACCCGTTACGGCTGAAATCCTTATATTCCCAGTATCTCTTTTTATGATGTCCGCTTTTGTCTCGACAACGATAAGCGGAGCTTTGATTTCCTTTCTCATCTCCCGCAGGAGATGCTCCTGATTTTTCATTGGATAACCGCAGCTCTCAGTGGGGTCAAGCATGAATATGAGTATGTCGGAAACATGGCGGAGCGCCGCCACGGCCTGCTTTTCTATGTTGTTCCTGCTATCCATATCCCTGTCCAGAAGTCCGGGGGTATCTATGAACTGGAATATGTTCCGGCCTTCTTCCCGCTCTCCGATTATTATACCTTTTGTCGTAAAGGGATAAGAGGCTATTTTAGGTGCGGCGGTTGAGAGCATCTTCAACAGAGTTGATTTTCCAACGTTCGGATGGCCCGCTATGACGACCTTTACCGCATCATCCCGTATCACGGACATCTCTTTGATGACCTTTCTTGCATCTGCCATCGTCTTCAAATCCCCGTCTATTCCTTTTAGAAGCGAGGATATTCTTCCGTATACCTTTTTCCTCATCTCCCAGTGGTTCTTTTGATTCATATTCTTCCTTTCGATTGATGCGATTTCTGCGGTCTTTCTGGATGCCCACATGACGGAAGACAGGGCTTTTTTGAGTCGGTCCCTGCCTATTTTTATATCAAGTATGTTCAGATAGAAAGGGTGCATGTCGTCAATGGAAGGAAAAGCCTTCACATAGCGCATAAGAGTGGATGATATCGTGTCGGAAAAGCTGTTTATCCGGTCCACGGAGCTTTCCAGCTTTCCGCTGTACTTTACTTTCCCGACCTTTTTAAAGGCCTTGTCCAGAATCTCATTAGAAGATAATATGGTGGGAATCCTGTACATGGTTCACTTCGCTATCATCGCTCTTATCCTGTCGGAGGCATTTTCCGCATGATTGGCTATGTTCCCGAGTATCTCGACGAGCTTCACCAGGTGCCATATGCCCACGGCATCAATGTTTCCCTCAAGAGAGAATATCTTCTTGGTCGTTTCTCTCTCTATGATATCGCTCTCATGCTCGTACTTATGGACATTGTATATGTATTCTTTGGTTTCCTCTCTCTCCTTTTCCGAGAATGAAGATTCCACCACATGCTTCATGTTGTTCACGGCCTTTTCGAATTCTTTCACCGTCTGGACCACTGTTCTCTGGAGCCTTATGAAGTCCTCTTTCAGAACATCGGGCAGCGGCTTTCCCCGCAGGTCTATCCATATGACGGCATCTTCCGCATAGTCGAGTATGCTGTCCTGCTCACTGAGAGCCATAAGAAAGAATCCCTTGTCCACCGGCATCCATACGCTTTTCGGGAGGTGGTTTCGAATATTGCTCTTTATCCTGTCCGCCTCGTCCTCGAGTTCTTCGACCTTCACCTTCATTTTCCTGAACTCATCCATGTTACCGCTTTCGAATGCGGAAAGTGCTCCGTCGAGCGCTGTGATGCACTCTCTCACCTTCCCCGCATGCTCCATAAGCCCGTCGAAGGGCGATTTTCTCATCACTTTACCGATCGGTGCTCTGTACATATTCTCTACCTCACAGAAGGATCAACTTCAATCCCATATATAAGCCAATCGAGAGGGCAACAGCAAGTGGTATTGTTATCGCCCATGACACTACGATGTTCCTGAGAACTTTCAGGTCTACAGCTCCCAGCCCTCTTGCCAGCCCTATGCCAACAACAGCTCCAACCACGGTGTGTGTCGTGGATATCGGCATCCCGACCTTCGAAAAGGCAAGGACCGTGGTAGCCACCGCAAAATCTATGGAATATCCGCGTGTGTTGCTCAGCTCGGTTATCTTGAAACCTATCGTCTTTATCACCCTATAACCCCATGTGAATACACCTGTGCTTATCCCGAGTCCTCCGAGGGCAAGCAGATACCACGGAACGGTCGTCTCATTTATTATCGAATGGCTCTGTATCGTCAGAAATAGGATGGCGAGAGGGCCTATCGCATTGGCGACATCGTTCGCTCCGTGTGCGAAGGCAACATAGCAGGATGTCATTATCTGTAGCTTTCTGAATATCCTCTCCACCCGGACATATTTGTCCTCGTCATCACCCCATCTTTTCTGTGCGTTACTTACCAGCCAGTATCCCACTATTCCGGTTACCACACCGACCACGGAAGATGCCAGAAGGGAAAGACCGAGATTGTTGCTGATGCCTATCATCTTTCCGAAATTGGTCTTCATGACAAGGGAGAGCGCTATTATGAAGAATGTGAGTCCGACATAAACCGGGCTGCCCCTGACAGCGCTCCTCACTGGGTCCTCGCTGGACAGCACGAAATGGGATATCGCCTTGAAAACCAGATAGGCCAGGAGCATCCCGACCAGAGGAGAAACCACCCAACTGGATGCTATCAAGCCCATGACTTTCCAGTTCACTGCCGCAATGCCGCCGGATATCAGACCGAATCCCATAACCGCTCCGACAACGAAATGTGAGGTCGAGACTGGCATCGACTTCCATGTGGACAGGGTGACGCCGATGGCTGCGGCGATAAGTGACGAGAGCATCCCTATTATCACAAGGTCAGGATTTCCTATGGCCGGAAGGTCCACTATGCCCTTCCCAACAGTCTTGGTGACATGTGCACCCAGAAGAACGGCCCCGGACATCTCGAGTATGCCTGCGATGATGACTGCCTGCTTGAGAGTTATCGCCTTTCCTCCCACTGCTGTGGCCATCGAGTTGGCAACATCGTTCGCTCCGATGTTCCATGCCATGTAAAATGCGGCTGCCACAGCGATTATCAGGAGTATGCTTAAAGCAATCACAGTGGGCGCAACTTCTTATCTATTTTAAACTATTCCCAAAGAAGCTTTTGAGCTCTTTTACGGGGTTATCGCTCTCTTTTACGGGAATGCTATCAGCGAACTGCACCGCCCTTCTGTCGAGGATAACGGCCGCACCCCGGTCATCTTCGGACCTTATCAGCCGCCCTATCGTCTGAAGAAGCTTTCTTGTTGTCGGGGCTTTTACCGTGTATTCCCAGCCTTTCCCGAACTTCACCTCATAGTAGCGCTCCATGGCCCTCTGCTTCGCTGTCGGCTTTGGGTACGGTATCCCGATTATGACCGCTATTTCGAGGGATTCCGATGGAAAATCTATGCCTTCGCTTATCCTCCCGCCCATCACGGCCATGAGAACCGCTCCTCTATCCCTTCTGAACCCGTCCACCCGTGCCATTAGCTCGCTTCCTCCGAGCCCTCTCTCCTCGATATATACCCTCTTCCCAGCCCGCATATGCCATCCGTCGGCCAAAAATCTGTCCATCAGCGAAAAGCTCGGGAAGAACACCGCAGCATTCTTTCCGGGAAAAGATGCGATTTCCAGGGCCATATCCTCCAGAACCGAGATGTTCGCAGGATTCCTCCGCATATCCTCGTATCTCGTGGTTGCGGAACCGCTGTAAAGAAGCAGCCTGTTCTCCGGCGGGAATGGGGACTCCGCCATTCGAAGTTCCGTGTCGAAGGAAAGCCCGACGGTATCCCTGTATTCCTCGAGAGGTTCCAGCGTACCTGACATATGTATGCTCGAATGCACCATGTTCAGGGCATCGGTGGCGACCGAGGCATCCATGCAGTATGCCTCGAGCTTCGGGACATCTCCTCCTTTTACCAGTTTTATATATTCGTTTGCCTCGAGATGGCTCCAGAAGGATATGAAATCCCCCAGAAGATAGATGTAGGAGCGCGGCAGTTTCCCCTCCTCTTTCTTCTTTTCCTTTATAATGTCCCCGAAATTCATGAGATTCGCCGCTATCCTGTCCAGCTTTACGGAGTTTATTCCGAGACCGGCCATCAATTCCGTCTCGAACGCCTTTTCCGGAACGAAGGAGTCCTCCTCTTTTTCCGGTATGTATTCATCGGCTATGGAGATTATGGCATTTCTCACCGTGTCCAGCACGTCCGATACTGCTATTCCGTTCAGCACCTCCGGATTCCCGAACCTGTCCACTTCTCCGGAGGCATAAGATAGGGAGCGCATGCTCAGCTGAGCGGATACCAGCTCTCTGGCATACTCCGGAAGATTGTGCGCTTCGTCCACTATAACTATCAGGTCTCCTATGCTCACTCCCATCCATCCGAGCAGGGCCCTTCGAATGCCGGGCTCGAAGAAATATATATAAGGTGCAGAAACAAGTATGGCACCGCTCATCAGGGCCTTGTTCGCCTCGTATGGGCATATTCCCTCTTCGATGCAGTAAGCGGTGAATTTCGCCGCATCCGGAACCTCCTCAAACACCCATTTTCTTAGGTTCTCCATATCGTATTTAAGAATGCCAGCATAATAGGGGCATGCATCCGTCTCTCCTCCGAGCACCCTCTTTTTTCTGTCGGAGCACAGCTTTGCAAGCTCCTCCGCATTTCCATGCTTCAGCTCCTCATCACTCATGGCAAGAGGGCACATGCCGGAACGGCCCTGCATTGCTATCCCGTACACCGCAAGCCTGTTACTGTCCTTTATTGCTTTCAGTTCACGCATAACCTGCGTCTGCTGGGAATTAGTCCTTGTGAGGTAGAGTATCCTGCGGCCCGAAGCAAGTGCCTTTTTCAGGGACGGAAAGAGAGCGCTCACCGTTTTCCCGGTTCCGGTCCCTGCCTCCACCACGAGGTGCGTACCGCGCTCTATCGCATTCTCTACCCATGAAATTAGCTCTTCCTGACCTTTCCTTGCCGGATACGGGAAACGCATGGAAGTGCATTCGCTGCCCGATTAATAAGCTTTGGATGGGGTAGGTGAAAGTATGGTGCGGCGTGAAAAAGAATATTTACGAGTAACGTATCCCCAATCCGTGTATGACGAAATAAAGGTAGCCATAGGGGCTTTTTGCCTTTTATATGCAGCGTATCACGATATGAAAACGAGGGTGATACCCCCATGGATATGGTGGGTAATGGGCATTTTCGGGCTGTTCTTCTATTTCATAGAAGCATATGCTTCCGGTCCGGAACTTCTGATAATGCTGATCCCTCTGGCAGGCATTCTCATAGAGGCTCTCGTCGAAAGAGATGCGGTGATAGATGCGAGGGAGAGAAAAGTGAACCTTCCTTTCATGGCCCTGTATATCCTATCGGCCGCAGCCTTCCTCTACGCAGTCGCGGAATTCTGGGAAAGCCCCCTTTTTCTCATCTCGGCCTCCGCCGTCGTTATAAGCATACTCTACATGGGCATGTACTATGCGGATATCCTTCACGGCGGCGCCGATGCGAAGGCCCTCATCACGCTTTCCCTGCTTTTCATGAATTACCCGACGATTGGGCGGCTTCCGTATATCTCCCCGCCTCCGCATCTCTCGATATTCCTTCCTTTTTCCTTCTCAGTACTGTTCGTTGGAGCGCTCGCAGTCTCTCTCACTCCTTTCTATTTCCTGATTCTGAACCTTTCGAGGGGGGATGTCGCTTTTCCGGAGATGTTCCTCGGTTACAGGCTTTCCGTATCAGAGGCGGAAAAGAAAAAGGTATGGCCTATGCTTATCCTAAAGGATGGAAAGATAAGAAGGTCGCTTTTCCCGAGAAAAAACAGAGAGGTTTCATGGAAAGATATGGAGGAAGCGGGAATATCCGAGCTCTGGGTCACGCCGAAGGTCCCGTTCGTCACATATCTGACGCTCGCTTTTCTGGTGATGATAACCGTAGGAAACCCGCTCTTCTTGTTATTCCGCTGATTATCACAGCACCCGTAAATC
>CAZQEG010000046.1:0-6466 GCA_964591575.1 uncultured Thermoplasmata archaeon | reverse complement strand
CTGTCGCAGAGCTCGTCGGCCTCATGCATCAGATGTGTGGTGTATATTATCGTCTTTCCCTGTTTGTTGAGGTCCTTGACCACATTTCTCAGCTTTCTCGCAGCGTGAACATCCATGGCCGTCGTAGGCTCATCGAGAAAAAGAAGCGGGGCATCATGTATGAGGGCCTTGGCAAATGCCGTTATCATCTTCTGACCGCTGGAATATGTCTCCACCGTTCTGTCTATGAAATCCCTGAGTTCGAGGAGCTCTATCAGATACTCTATCCTCTCTCTTCTCTGCTTTTTCGGGACATAGTATAGCGCTCCGAAATACTCCAGATTCTCCCTCCCCGTCAGTTTCCAGTAAAGCCCTCTTTCTCCCATCAGCATACACCCTATGCTCTCTCTCACTTTTCTGTCGTCTTTCACCACATCATAGCCGTTCACCCATGCATTCCCGGATGTCGGCAGCAAAAGGGTGGTGAGTATCTTTATCATTGTTGTCTTTCCCGCTCCGTTAGGTCCGAGAAGTCCGAATATCTCACCTTTCTTGACCTCAAGGTCTATTCCGCGGAGTGCATGGACCTCTCTTCTCTTTCCTTTTTTCAGGAGGCTTTTTTTCTCTCTCGACACATAAAGTTTCGTAAGACCTTCAATTCTTATTGCTTCGCTCTCATTCATGTCTTTTCAGCCTCTTTTTAACGGATGATGACTCGTGCACCTTCTCTTTCCTGCATTTAAGAGTTTCTATCCGGCATCCTGGACCTATTTCCACAATATTGCCGTCCACCAGACCCGCATAGGTGTTCTCAATATATATCTCATCCCCTGATATCCGCTCAGCTCTGAAATAACCTTTTTTCCCCAAAATTCTGGAGAGCACCCCCCTGCCGCTACCGGATACCACCTCCACCCTCTTCGATTCGAGATACTCCACGGAGGACTTTCCATCCGCTTCTAGACGGAAGTCTTCGCATTTAATTCCTTCTTCGAGCTTTATTGAGCCTTTTCCCTCGAACACAGATGTTTCCACGGACTTTGCCGAGAGAGAGCCGTTCGTTTCCAGCCTCTCCTTTGCGGTAATTCTCCCCTCACATCTCAGCGCTCCTCCCGATTTGAGCTTGGCCGCCTCAATATTTCCTTCGATGTTCATTCCCCCGGAAAACAGGATTGTATCGGCCGCCACATTTCCCTCCGCATTTATGGCTCCGGAGACCTTCAGAAGACCTGCTCTGATATCCTTCTCAATATGACACGAGCCCGAACATTTCACGGTGTCAGCCCTAACATTTCCCTCTATCTTCGCAGATCCGGCTATCTTAACCTCCTTTACATCGACATCTCCTTCCACCTTTCCGGATCCCGCTATCTTCAGGTACTCCCCTCTGACATTCTCGGTCCTTCCGGATCCCGCTATGCTGACACCCCATTCTCCAATGCTTTCTTCCTGCGCTCCGCTCTTCTCTTCCCTGTACTCTGCTGCTATGGATTCATAGGTTTCCCTGCTTATCTCTCCCTTTTTGTAGCGCTCTTCAAGCTTTTTTATGATGTTGTTTTCGCTCATGCCGCCGCATATGCGGAGGAGTATTTATGAATTTTTTTAAAATATAAATTGATAATTTCACTAATTTTTGAGATAAGTTCAGGAAAAAAGTTAAAATATCCGGAAACTCTGGTCGAAATATGAAAGAACAGGCATTCCGGATTGCAAAGTCGCTTTCCTCGAAAACGAGGCTCGAAATAATCGATGCGCTTTCTCAGGGAATGGAGCATCCCGAAGAGGTGGCTGTGCATCTCGGGATAAAGAGGCAGTCGGTCGACAAGCACCTTATGCTACTTCACAATCTGGGAATCGTGGAGAGGAGCGCCGTGTTCCCACCGGAGGGCAGGCCGAAGATAGTCTATTCCCTTACGGAGGAGGGAAAGGCCCTGCTGAAAGACATGGATGCCGTGGCAGATCGTCATACAAAAAGGATGAAAGGCAGGTATCTCTCGGAAAAGAGGGTTCTGGATGCCACGCTTGCCGAAGGAGAGCTCTCCGAGGATGTTTATCTCAGGAAACTAGGCGCTCTGAAAAGGAGATACGGGGTTTCATAAGAGTGAGAGTCTCGGCCCTATCAGCTGCCAGAGTATCAGAAAGAGTATGAGGAATGCAGTTGCCGTGCTTATGCTGCCTGCCATCTTCTCCGCTTTTTCTTTCGACCTTCCCAGCCTTTCTATGAGGTACTGAACTCCATCCCGGAACATGAAACCCCCGTCCAGAGGAATCGCCGGCAGAGCATTTGTTATGCCGACCATGAGGTTGAGCCAGAATATCCAGTACAGAGAGTTCAGCAGTATCCAGAAAACCGATGGAGGCATACCACCCGTGCTGTAAAGAGAGGCTATATCGCTGTTGAGCGGCATGAGCCCCATGACCGGCATCGAGACGTATGCCAGCGAATGCTTCACATAATCATCCGGAGTCCTGGCCCCCCAGAATGGATGGGCATATATTCGAGGTATTGCAGATGCTTCGAACCCTTCCATCCCCAGCATGGAGACTCCGACCCCCATTATCGCCTTTCCCCTGTATTCGTCCCGATTCAGGGAGGGGTAATATCGCTCGTAATATGAATATTTGTCATCTTTTGTGAATGTTATACTATTTATATCTGATTTCAAATATTCACCGTTCTCTCTCTGATAAACGCTCACATTCACGGTCTGCCCCGGCCTTATGTTCGAGAGAATCCGAAGGAAATCGTTATAGTTGCGTACTGTACTGTCATTCAGCGAGGCTACTATCATTCCTTTTTTTATTCCTGCGTTCGCTGCTGCATACCCCTCCGTAACATCGGTAATAACCAGACCGGAGACCATGCTTATATCCTTACGTTCTCCACCTTGGATGATGCTCAGAGAGACCCTTTGAGGCGCCGGAGGAAAGGGTGCGGATGCGAATTCCGAATTATCCCGAACATCGGTGCCGTTGACGGAAACTATCTCCATTCCGGGAGAGAGAGCATCCGATGCGGGAGTTCCTTCATAGACTCCCGAAACGATGATTCCCTCGTTAACAGGTTGTATCGGGGATGCCATTGCCACGAACATAAGACCGAATATGACCGCAAGGATTATGTTGGCGGTGGGTCCAACCGAATAAATTCTCATTCTTTTCCTTTTAGGGAGCTTTTCAACCTCTTCTCCATCCGGCTCCACAAACGCACCGACAGGAAATACGAAGAAGAGAAGTCCGAGGGACTTTATCTTTATCTTTGCCACCCTTGCCAGTATTCCGTGGGAGAACTCATGGAATATTATGGCGACAGCAAGCCCGAGAATCCCGTACCAGAGCGGGATTATAGGATTTATCCCAGGTATTCCAAGCATCATCACAGGGTTCGGAGCGCTCTTCGCAGGTATGTGGGTGGCAATCTCCGCAATCCATATGAGAAGAACCGTTCCCCCGAACATGAATACAAATATGAGTGCGATTCCGAAATCCGCATATTTTTTCCAGAACCCTTCCCTTCTCCTAGCGGTTCTGTCTATGAACTCCCGGCCCTTTTTCGTCTTCCACATGAGGAAAGGCCCGTAAAGCTGGAGCCCGTACCTCTCTAGAAGTCCTTTTTTGTAGAGGAAGATTTCAAGGGCCACGAAGGCCACTATTATCAGGAGAGCAATCAGATAACCGTTCATACCCGCCCATTTTACCGTCACTTATTAAGGTAGCGATTGGCTTTTATAATCCGGCTCTATGGTTGCACGATATCATGCTGAGAGAAATGGTGATAACGGAGTTTCTGGAGGAACTTGCCTCTGACTCGCCCGCGCCTGGCGGTGGCAGTGTGTCAGCCCTTGTGGCGGCGACCGGTGCGGGACTTGCGGAGATGGTCTGCAATCTGACCGTAGGGAAAAAGAGGTATGCGGATGTCGAGGATGAGATGAAGACCCTCAAAGAGGGCCTCGGAGAGACCAGAGCTGAGCTTAGCCGTCTCATCGACAGGGATACTGACGCTTTCAATCTCGTGATGGATGCGCTGAGGATGCCAAAAGATACGGAGGAGCTGAAAAAGGCCAGAAGAGATGCTATGCAGGAGGCTTTCAAGAAGGCGGCCGAGATACCCTTGGAAACGGCAGTTTCGGCACTCCGCGCCCTGAGGCTGTGTAATAGGGTCCGAGAGATAGGAAACAGGAACGCCTCCAGCGATGCGGAGATAGCCGTAATGCTATGCCATGACGGAATAAAAGGTGCGGCATTGAATGTGCGGGTGAATCTTTCTTCTATAAGAGATGCGGCTTTCGTGGAAAGGATGGAGCGCAAACTCTCGAATATAGAAAAAGAAGCGGAAGGTCTTCTCTGATGCCCGGAAGAATTACCATCGGCCTCTTCAACACCTATGACCGCACGAAGTTCAGGGAAGCACACAGAAGAGTTCTGGCAAGGGCCGCGCCTCTGGCGATGGCATTCGATTTCAATCTCGCAACATGCGGGTTTCCATTCCCGGAAGACAGAAAAACCTCGGTGGAAATAGCTGATTTCGTGGCGGATTCTACCACCATCGGCGCAGGAGGGAAGTATTTCAGAGAGCTTGCGGCACAGGGAAGGTTTCAGTACCTACCTCTTCCGGGCTCGGGTTTCCCGCCGCAGTTCGGCCTACCTGTCATAACCACGAGCAGGCCGGAAATGGAAAGGATAACGGTGGAGGAGATAGGAAAGCGCTCTGCCGCCGGAGAATCCTTTATTCTGGTATTCGGCCTCGGACCTCACGGGATGAGCAGAAAGGAAAAATCCCTCGGGAAATATCACCTCGATATGACCGGAAGAGGAATATCGATGGAGACATGCACGGCAATCGGGGCGGTCTCCGCAGCAGTATGGAAGAGCATACAATTTTTTAAATAAATATTTTATAAGATGGTTAGGTCGGAGATTTAAGTCTCGGCGCTTGTGTTGCCCTTATATAAGGTCCATCATCCACCTCTCGAACAGCCTTTTCGAGCCGGCTATAAACAGTATTCCTGCGAATATGAAAAGAATCGTACCGATGTTCCATGGGTTTATAACCAGCCCCACGGCAATCCCCGCGGCAGGTGCGTGTTCCGTATCCGTGGCCACCATTATGAATGCGGCGCTCATGAATGACATGAAAGCGAACACAAGAGTGTAGGAGGTGACCTGATGAAGGACTCCCGCGCTCTCCATGCTTCCGATGACCCTGTTTATTCCGTGAACGCCCGCTATTCCGTGGATTATCAGGTATGTGTAAGGACTGTACAGTATTATGGTGAACAGCACTCCTACGGATATTCCCACGATATAACCCCCCAACAGAGGTCTCGGTTCCGTCGAATGAGATTCCGGTACCGAGTATGCCAGAAATGCACTGGATGCCAGAGCTGCGATGAGCGCTGTTTCTGTGACGGTGTTGAAAACCGCCAGAATGAAGATCATGAACAGCCCGGCAAGCCCCGTCTGGAGAACATAGGGCAGAGGGTCAAGTTCGAATTTCGGGTCTATAAGGTCCATGGAGAGGTATCGCTTTCGGGTAAAAAATTTATGCTTTTTTCCTGCGATATGCAAGTATGAGCCCGGCCATCACGAGCAGTACATCTCCGCACGTATCCTGATATGCTGGAATGTATATGGTCATGGTGTCCACGGTATTTCCTCCGTACCTGAGGCTGAGCTGGGCGGACAGATTTCCGCTCTCATTCGGTGATATTTGCGGTACCTCCCTCAGAGGGAACACATAGATTCCGGCGCTCTTCCCCACCAAAAACCCGATCTTATAGATAGTGGTGTTCCTGTAGACGACCTCTATGTTCTCTGCCGGCGCAAAGCCCGTGTTCCTCACGCAGATACGGGCGTAAAGGACATCTCCATTCATGAAAAGCCTGTTCTCCGGTGGATGGTCTACATCATAGAATACATCTCCGGAGCTCCCGTAGAAACTCACCGAGGGAGCGAATTCGGAGGCGATTCCGGCGGCAGATGCGACTATCAGGAAGAGCGTTAGTCCGAAGAAGGCTGTGCTCAACCAGTCAGTCTTCGCGGCAGGCCTCAGTCCGCCTTTCATACGGAAGACCAGGGCGAATATCAGAAGAGGCATGAAAAACCCGAAGAAAACGGTGTATGTGAAGGAAAGCTGCCATTCCGAAGTGCTCCCGGAAGGTATTATCGGGCTTGCGAGGCTCATCACCGCCGCTATCAGAAACAGCCTGGAATCCCGCGTATCCGCCAGTTTTTTCATACCCTTTCCCTGATTTACGAATTCATAGAGAAAGATGAGGAGGTAGAGCGCGGAAAAGAGGAATACGACGAGGGACATGATGAAAAGGCCGGGCCTTATGCCGGGTCCGGGCTGGTAGTAGATGGAATAATAACCGAAAGCGAGGCTCTCTGTCATTGCAAGAAAGGACATGGCCGCCTGTATGCTCGATGACCGGAAACTCACGGTAATAAATCGCTCGCAGATTTAAAACTTTTCAAAGACAGGGAA
>CAZQEG010000045.1:0-6501 GCA_964591575.1 uncultured Thermoplasmata archaeon | reverse complement strand
TAGATGAGCTCCTCGACGACAAAGAATGAACAAAACCCATTTAGAATTATTTTTTTATCATTTTTTAGATTTCGCCCTCAGTTAATTTTAAATCATCCTTAGGAATGCATGGGTGATGGATGGACCGCACAGCCTTAAAGAGGTCGAAACCGATATAATCGAGGATGCGGAGACACATAAAGCCATAATCGTTCTCTGGGCAGTAATCATGTTCTTCGCCTTTTTTCTCAGCTTTCTGAAGATGGGTATTCTCTCGGCCTATATTAGCGAGCCATCTTGGATTCACATATATGACAGGGGTGTGACGGCTTTTATAGTCATAGCCTTTGTAAAGCTCTGGCTTTCGCTTATACACCCCTTTTACAGAGTATTTGCGGTGAGACTTTTCAAGACATATGCGGCAGCCAAGGAATCATGGAGATTTCTTTCATATATCATCTGGATAAGTGTTTTTGTGGCTGTTGTTTTCTATGTCGGCGGATACCAAAATCTTGCGCTCAGCGTCGGACTCGTAAGTGCGGCTTTTGTCTATGTCCTTCAGATGCCTATACTGAATGCGGTAGGATGGATGTATATCTCATATTCCAGGGTATTTCGGATAGGTGACAGGATTCAGATAGATGATAAAAAGGGCGATGTTGTCGATATAACCATAATGCATACGAAATTGAGGGAGATAAACAACTGGATCGGAGGGGACATACTCACAGGCAGGATAATCTCCGTTCCGAACAGAAATGCATTCGACGGGTCCGTTATGAATTATACTTCCCAGAGCCAGTACATATGGGACTCCGTAAGGGTGTCGGTAACATATGAGAGCAATCAGGAAAAAGCAAAGAGGATAGTACTCGAAGAGATTCAAAAATCGGTCGGTGAAGAGATGCAGACCGTAGGACTGGAAGTGATGAAGATGGCGGATTTTCCGGAGCTCGCAAACCGCTTTCTGATAAAACCGATGGTCACCGTTACTCTGGCTGACTCGAGTGTGGTGATGGAAGGCATATACGCCTGTAAATCCTATGAAAGGGCGAAGATACACTCGGATATAAGCGAGGGAATACTGAAAAGATTTTCCGAGGAGAGCGATGTGAGCATAGCATATCCCCATATGCAGATAGTGGGTGATGCCAGATGAGCATGACCAGGGTGATAAATGCCATAGAGGAGCTGAAAAAATGGGAAAAAACGAAAAGAGACCTGGAAAAGATGCTTTTTGCCGTAAAAAGAAAAAAGATGGCCGTTAAAAAAAAGATTGACGAAATTGATAAGATAATAAGAGATTACTCCGGAAGGCAGGAGATTCCCAGTGATACGGATGGCAGAAGGATATTTCCTGGAGGTGGGATGTGACGGAAGAAAGCACCATGTCCGAGAGCATGGAACGGCTTATGGAACGAAGGAGATCCCTTATAGAGAAGATGAAAAAACTTGAGGAAGATGAGAGGAAGATAGAGAACGACCTTGAAATGGCAGATGAGCAGATAAAATATTACAGAGCGCTCATTAAGGAGATGAAATCGGAGATATCCCCGCCGCTGATAACAAGGCTTCTCGATGCCATCGGAGGTAGATGATGCAGCTCTCAACTCAGCAGGAAAGAATGCTTGACGGAGAGGAAGGGCTTGCAGTGAGAAAAGCGATGAAACTCATAGTGGCGCTGGGCGATATATATCATGCGGAAAGACTCATTCCGGTTTCATCGGCGCAGGTCTCAGGCGTGTCGTATAAAACGATAGGAGATGCGGGTCTCGAGTTCATAGAGGACTATGCCAAAACAATGAAAGAAGAGGGGAGAAAGGTAAGAGTTAAGACGACCATGAACCCTGCGGGTATGGACCTTGAGAAATGGTCTATTATGGGCGTGGACAAGAGATTTGCCGAAAAGCAGCTCCGGATATTCAATGCCTATGTCTCCATGGGAATAGAGCCCTCACTGACATGTACGCCGTATTATTTTGTGAGCAGACCGAAGTTCGGAGAGCACATCGCTTGGGCGGAATCCTCTGCGGTTTCATATGCCAATTCTGTTATAGGTGCAAGGACGAACAGGGAAGGGGGTCCGTCCGCTCTGGCATCTGCAATAACCGGCTTGACTGCGGAATACGGTCTGCATCTTCAAGAGAACAGGAAAGCGGACATAGTAATAGATGTCGATTTCAAGCCTGACGCTTATATGTATGCAGCGCTCGGAAATCATCTTGGGGCTCTCTTATCAAAGATGGGGAAGAGGGTGCCGTATTTCAGAGGAATAAAACCTGTTGAAGATGATATGAAGGCTCTCGGCGCTGCCATGGCCGCCACCGGCTCTATAGCTCTATATCATGTGGAAAACACCACACCCGAGTGGAAGAGTGCCGTCGAGGATAAGCTCGAAAGAATCACAATCACCGAGGAAGAGATCAGGGAACATATAAGAGGTATGGACGAGGATTGCGAGCCAGAGCTGATAGCGTTGGGATGTCCTCATGCATCCGAGGAAGAATTGAAAAGGGTTGCGGAGCTTGTGAATGGAAAGAAGAAAAGAGGAGATAAGGAGCTGTGGATATCCGTTTCGAGGGCAGTTGCAGAGCGCAATCCGGAGGCTGTGAAGATAATCGAGGATTTCGGCGGACTTGTTCTCAGAGACACATGCATGGTCGTTTCTCCGATAGAAAAGAGGTTTCACAGTACGGCGGTTAATTCCGGCAAGGCTGCTTACTATCTGCCGAAAGAGTCCTTCTGCGGACAGTGTGTGAGGTTCAGGCCGCTTGAAGAACTCGTTATGATGGCGGTGGAGGATTAAGATGAGGCTATACGGAAGAAAAATCTCTGGAGGAAAGGCGGAAGGCGATGTGATAATCGAGCCCGGCACCGTATCGTTTCTCGGAGGTGTTGACCCGAAGGAGGGGGTGGTTGTAGATAGCGCTAACTATGTTTCCGGCCAGAGAATTGCTAAAAAGGTATTTGCGTTTTCCACCGGAAAAGGAAGCACCGTCGGTTCATATGTGATATACCGAATGAAGAAGGCGGGAACCGCACCGTTGGCGATAATAAATGAGAGTGCAGAGACCATAGTTGCAAGCGGTGCGATAATATCCGAGATTCCGATGATAGATGGAATAGATATAAGTCTTCTGAGGAACTGCGATACTGTTATCGTAAATGCGGACGAGGCTTATGTGGAAATGCCGGGGGTCGCCATGAAAGAAGCGATAACGACCATAATAAAGAAAGGCGAAAAGATTCTGATTCTGAAAAGGAGCGAAAAGGTGGGTTCATGTAAAGGCAGATGGGCCGGAGTTTCCGGATACATCGAGCCTACGGACAGAAATCTTGAGGACAGAGCCCTTACAGAGGTAAGGGAGGAGACAAAGATGAATGTCAGCCTGTCAAAGGAAGGAAAGCCAATACTTGCGAGAGACCGCTCGGTTGTTTGGAAGATTCATCCTTTTCTTGCGGAAACCGAGGATGAAAATCTTAGAATAGACTGGGAGCACACGAAATACAGGTGGATACTCCCCGAAGAGGTTTACGATTACAATACCGTCCCTAAGCTGGATGCCGTGATGAAAAGCCTAGGAATTCTCTGAATCATCGGACTATCCTTCTGACGAGAGAAAGCTCTTTTTCTTCCCCCACCACATAGAGGCTGGAGCCCGCATGAAAACCGGCGCTCTTTTCCGGATTTCCGATGAATCCTTTTCCGCTTCTTATTCCGATAATTCTTGCACCGGACGCTCTTTCCACTTCGCCGACAGAGCCTGTTTTTTCGGACCTTATCACATGTACTTCCATTCCGCTTCCGAGATATACACGCGACATGCCTTTCTCATAGGAAAGAGCACCGTCCACAAGTTCTTTTGCACCTATTGAAGACTCGGGTACAACATAGTCCGCTCCGGCCTTGTAAAGCTTGTCCATGTTCTCAATCCGGTCCGCAGTTGTGAGTATTGTAAGTGATGGATTCAGGGACCTGGCGCCCAGCACGATAAAAGCATTGGTAACATCGTCGCCAGCCGTGGCTATCAGGATATCGGCATTCCCTATTCCTGCCTTTTTAAGGCATTCTTCTTCGGTAGCATCCCCGACTATATATGGATGCGAGAGCTGTTTGACTGCCGTTTCCTGTCGGTCTATGACAACTATGCTGCCAACCTCTCTCTCGAGCTTCGCCACCGCCGACCTTCCGGTACTTCCATAGCCGCATACTATAACGAGGCTCATTCAGATGCCTCCCTGAACCTTCTGAAAGAATCCGAGGAACCGACAATATACAGAATGTCCTCCTCCTTTAATTTCGCATTCGGATTGTAAGGAATAAAGTCGCCGTCCCTTCTGATGCCTGCGAGAGATAGCTCTTTAAGGCCCGACGCAGCCTCTTTCATGGTTTTTCCAGTCATACCGCTTTTTATCCTTATCTGATAAACAGCCGCAAAATCATCGATTTTTCTCGATACACCCGCTTCTCCGAGAGCTCTTCCCGCCAGCAGAATCCCAGATATCTCCGAAGGTATGGAAACGACCGAAGTGCCGGATTTGACTATGAGTTCTGCGGCGGACTTTCTGGATGCGGAGGAAACTATTCTCATCCTTCGATTCGCATGTCTTGCAGTGAGGGAGACAAAGGCATTGGTCGTGTCATCGGAAGTGAGGATGAGCGCTCTCGCTGTCGATATGTTCGCTTTTTTCAGCACCGATTCACGGGTTGCATCCCCTGCAATCACAGGTATGCCTTTTTCTATGAGCGGGCTGAGTTTCCACATCTCGGTATCCACGGCCACGACCCTCGCAGATCGCCTAATGAGCTCGTTTACGGTCTCTTCTCCGAGTTCCCCTATTCCTGCGACTATCACATGTCCTTTTTCAGGTATCGGAGCCTTCTTTTTCTCCATTATTCGCTCCATCTTTCTCTCGAACCACGGGCCGACGCCTATCTGAACACCTGCGAATATAACGAATATTCCGAGAGTTATCATGAAGATTGTGAAGCCTTCCCCTATCTGACTCCTGAGATATACTCCGTTGTTGGCATAGCCTATCGTCGATATGGTGCTTATCGCCCAGTAGAGGGCATCTATAGCCGTGGTCCTTCCCCCTTCTATGTTTATCTTTATGTAAGCGTAACCTATCGCACCTATCAATATGGCTGAAATCGACAGGAGTAGAAATATTGTTATCCGATTCTTCAGGGAGTATCCTCTTAGCATCGTCCCTCCATCCATAACTCCTTTTTAAACTTTGGTGAAAGGGGGTGGATGGAACAGGGCACCTCTACGCATCCATAACCGCTTCCATCATTTTTACAGCCCTAACGGTTTCCCTGACATCGTGCGTTCTTATTATGCTTGCGCCCTTGGAAACAGCCAGAGCTGCCATCGAAAGGGAACCTTCCAGCCTCTCTTCGACCGGCAGATTCAGGGTTTTGCCTATGAAACTCTTTCTTGAGGCACCTACGAGAACCGGGTATCCCAGAGAGCGAAACGAATCCAGTTCTTTCATTATCTTCAGGTTGTGTTCAACAGTTTTCCCGAATCCTACGCCGGGGTCCACGGCGATGGATGTCGGAGATATTCCGGATTTCACCGCCTTGTCGGACTGCGTTCTGAGAAATCGTATTATATCGCCTATCACATCCCTGTAATGCGGATTTTTCTGCATGTTCTCGGGGTCACCCTGCATGTGCATTATAATCGTACCGGCATTGTAATCTGCTATAACCTCGGCCATACCTTTTTTTCTGAGGCCATATATGTCATTTATGATTTCCGCCCCTTTATCAAGCGCTTTCTCCGCCACTTCCGGCTTATAGGTGTCCACAGAGACCGGTATATCGGAAATATCCTTTATTCCGGCAAGTACCGGTATGATTCTTTCGAGTTCCTCGGCGGCACTCAATCTCCGCGAGCCAGGCCTCGACGATTCTCCGCCTATGTCGATGATTTCCGCACCTTCCTCAACCATCCGAATTGCCCTTTCAATCGCCGCATCCGGTTTATCGTAGCGCCCCCCATCCGAGAAGGAGTCCGGAGTAACATTCAGTATTCCCATGACCGCAACCGGAATCTTCATACTTCGCCCTCTGAACTCGAAGTTATACTTCTTTCTTTCATAGGCTTTCAGCGAATTCTCGACCTCATCGGCTATCGCATTTCCGTCGAACGGCTGGAATCTCATCTTTTCGGCAAGTATCTCTATCTGTCTCTCAGCAAGCATGAGCAGGGCATCCGTTCTTTCGACACTGAGGCCGACAACTCCCCAGTTCAGAGCGCAGTCACCTCCGACTGCGAGAGCCTCCTGTTTTAGGATTATTGCATCTCTTATCGGAAGTCCTTCCAGCTTTATCAGATAGAACCTCCCTTTTTTTCCCATCAGCTCGACACCCTCGGGGGAAACCCCTATCTGCTTCATAACCTCCTCTATATTCTCTGATTTCCTGATATGCGCATTGAACATCGGTTTTCCTCCTGTTTGTGATTGTCTGAGATAGGAAAGGATATGAGTGCGCCCCGGCCGAGATTT
>CAZQEG010000044.1:0-6821 GCA_964591575.1 uncultured Thermoplasmata archaeon | reverse complement strand
TAGAGTACAGGGACGGAAGCACGATAGATGTCATAAGAAAGGTAAAAGGCTACGAATATCCAGAATAAACCTTTTTTACATCCTATTAATAAATTTTAAAAGTAAATGAAAGGGGTTTAATGCCTTCTTCTGTAGCCATAGGCTATGCCTGCTATGGAGAGTGCTCCTATTGCCACTGCCGCTTCGAAACCGGGTATTCCGCCACCACCGCCGCTGCTTGAGCTGGAGCCTCCTTCCTGTGCTGTGTGATAGGATTCCAGTTCTGCGCTCATCTCTGTCTGATTTCCCGAGTACATCTCCATTTTAACAGGTATGCCTTTGGATGTTACATATTCGTACATATAGCTGTTATTTCCGTTCTGGCCCGATTTTATCTTCAGGACAGCGAAAGTCCCGGCTTTTACAGTGAGGTTCTCTTCGGAGAGCGCCTGATACTTCATCGTCTGTTCTTCCGTCATATTATTCTCTGTTTTATCCCATGGTCCGCCTTCGCTCCTCTGCATACGGATGGTGTGCATCTTTTCGCTACTCTGGGTGCTCCATGTATCTCCGACCTTCACAGGTATCTTGTAGTCTGCCACAGGCGGGTCATATACTGTTTCGGTTGTTTCTTTGCTCTCCTGATTTGTCGATTGGCCCATGATTGTCATGTTCATATATTCATGGTTCGTGCTCTCCGTCTTCACCTGCTTTGAATCTGCCTTTGTCTGCCATGTCTTTTCTGTCATCGTCATATGCATATTTCCTGTATAATTATGTCCCATATATGACCCTGACATGCTGAATTTCATATCCATAACCATCGTCGTTATCACACAGTCGTACGTGTGTCCTCCACTCACAACCGCTCCTGTTCCTGTGACCTTCATATTTGCGGAACTGAGTTCCACCTGAATGTTTGCGTCTTCACCAAACTCTTCTTTCATCACCTGTATCACACCCGTTGCATTCAGCTCATAGTTGAAGTAATCCCCCGTGCTGAGCTTCGGATACTCCGTTATCTCCACGGCTCCGTTTACACTGCCGAGGAAGACACTACCGAGAAGTATGACCACGACGATACTGACGACTCCGACCGATATATCTTTTCCCTTCATTTTTTCACCTGTTTTCCGTATTCTGTTTTATTACTTAAAATTTTTGGTATCTTTCAGTCGGATTTCTATAATCGCAATCTATTTTTGTCCTCTAAAAATCTTTATATATGAGCATACCTTAGTCAGCTTTTGTCCGACAAAAGATGTATATGTAATGTCAGGAATAGGACGACAGACGGCGTGTGAACTGCAATGGAAGACAATGAAAAGGTAACCATTAGGATACCGATGCGGGATCTGAGATACATAGACCTCATAATGAAGCTTGACGGCTACTCTTCGAGGTCCGAGGTTATAAGAGCCGCAATAAGAGAGTTCACCGACAGCAGGGTCGACTTTCTTGTTGAAAAGATGGAAAAACTCGAAAAGACAGAGGAAAAAAGGGCAAAACTTCTTCTCTTCGAGGAGAAGTACCTCAAGAAATAATCACGATGAACATCCTCCCCCTTTCTTTTTTTATCCTAGCTTTATGGCGAGTTTCTTTCTGGCGGTTTTCGGTTTGTTTGCAATTTCAAGCGATGCGCCGCACACCTTGCATTTTCCAGACCTCTTCGCACATGGGAGATGGTAGGTGGCACCGCATTTTCCGCACACAACCATTTTCATGCCGGGTTTTATGGCTCCGTTGCAGAATGCGCATTTTTCCCGTTTCTCGGCAGTAACCTCCTTCGCACCCTCGATTTTTGCGGGTGTTTTCAGCACCTGTTTGGAACTGAATTCGAATTCCTTCTCATCGAACACCCTTTTTGCTCTTATGTGGGCGTCCACCTCTGTTTCGCCGTCTTTTTGGACCATAATTTTAACTGGGAGTTCGACGGTGCTCCCTTTGTCGAGTTCGTCGATGTCTCTCATTCCTTCTATCTCTATATCGCCGGAGACTTCGATATGTATGTCTTTTGCAGGAGAATCGCCCGTGTTCTTTACCGCAAATACCACGGTATTCCACTGTTCTTTTTCGATAGGCCCGGCCTTCAGTTCAAGCTCGATTTTCGGAGTAAGCTTTCCGAGGATTCTCTTCACATCCTCGTTCGCCTGTGAGAGAAGTTCTTCCGCTTTCTTCACATCGGTGTCCAAGGCTTCCACCGCATTTTTAAGGGTATTTTCTGCGGATTTCATGGATATTCCGAATTTTTTCGCCCTGCTGATTTCGAAGTTGGTACCATATACCCTGTCCACAAAGGATGTGTCCAGATCGAGGGAGCCTATCATCACCCTTGCTCCGTTGGCCAGACTTATCGCTTTTTCCGGCTCTTTTTCCTTTATCTTCTGGGCCTCTTTCAGAGCCACTTCAGCCTCGGAAACATTCGCTCCCAGCTTTCTAGCATATTTCACCTTCGCTTCGGCATAGTCCAGTATATCTCCCGCATGTTCCAGCAGGGAGGAATTCAGGGATTTCAGGGCTGCCGCTACCAGCTGGCTCGCTTCTTTGGCTTTACCCGCAGCAATGGCGCTCTTCGCCTTTGAATAGAGTTCCGATGCTCCGGTAACCTCGATATGGTCTTCTCTTGCTTCTTTCATCTTTTTATCGAGCTCTTCCAGCTCCGATTCTATTCTTTCATACTCTTCAGTCAGTTCCTGAAGTCTTTCGCTGGCCTTCATTGTATATTCAAATGCTTTTATATATGCACCTGCATCATATGCACCTTCGGACCTGTAAAGTATTGCTATAACATCTTCCACCGGCAGGCCTTTCTCCTTTATCTCATCAATCTTTCTTTTCAGCGTCTTTATCGCCTTTTCAGCGATATCTTCCTGAAGTTCGACCCTTTCCAGTTCATTCTCGCTCTGCATCGCAAGGCTGAGAGCTTTCTGGTATTTCTTCTCTTCCAGGGCATTTTCCGCCTGATGTATGAGATTCTCCGCCAGAGCTGTGTTCATGCCGGTCTTTTTTGATTTTTCGACCATATTTACAAAATCTCCGATAACGGCTCTCACCTTGCTTTCTTCTGCCTTTTCCACGGCTTCTATGCATTCTTCGGCTAGTTTCACGGCTTCTTTCGTCCTGTTGTTTTTAAGAGCGTCTATCGCTCTGTCAAGGATTATCTTCGCATTTCTCACATCCGCTCTGATGCTTTCCGCCTCACCTATCTTCATCTGAGCGCTCTTTATTTTACCCGCAACTTTTTTGCTCACGGCTTTTATCTCATCTATGATATCCTGAGCTTCTTCGGCATATCTGTATGCATCTATATAATCTCCTTTCTTCATCGCATCCTTGGCAACAAGGATGTTCTCTTCCGCCTTTTCAACATTTATCCCGATATACTCCGCATCCCGGATAAGGGAGTCCGCCACAGATATCTTCTCTTCTATGGAATCCTTAACGGATTTTTCTATCTCAGCCTCCATTTCATTCGCAATTTTCTCGGCTTTTTCGGCCTCACCTTTCTTTATAAGCGATTTTATATTTTCAAGTTTCTCATCAACGCCTTCTATTGAGATTCCCAGAGTCTTTGCGGAGAACATCTTCGCCTCTATCACTTTAACTCTGGACTCCAGATCACTGGCAGCTCCAATACTTTCAAGCGTATCGTTCACGGATTCCGCAACTTTTACGGCGTCTTCGTATTTTCCTGCGGCTATCAGGTTTCTGCATTCCAATATCTTTTTTGAGGGGGCACCGACCTTCTTTCCTCTCTTTTTCGCCTCTTTTACTGCGCTCTGGGCTGCCGAAAGGGCAGATACGGCGCTTTCGTAGAGATTTACCGTTCTTTCTATGTCTTCCAGCACCTCTCTCGATATCTTTGCGGACTGGAGGTATTTTCCTCTCTTGAAATCGGCTTTTGCTTCCAATATCCTGTCATTGAACTGTTTGAGGTTCGGTTTATTCTGCATATTCTTCAGAGATAGGAGCTTTTCTTTCACACGCGTGTACTCTCTCTTAGCAAGGTTCTTTCCCAGCTGATTGGCCTTCTTGTCGGCTTCTTTCGATAGCTTGATGGCAAGGCCGTATTTTCCTTCTTTCTGCGCGGCCAGCATATCTGCAACGAGCTCTTCCAGCTCTCCGGATTTTATACCTTCCTCTGCCAGAATCTCTTCAACCGCTCCCTTCGTCTCTGCCACCAGTTTATCGGCGATCTCCTTTTCGACATCCCTAATCTTCTTTCCTATCTCATCGAGTGTCTGAACTGCCGATTCAAAATCACCGAATTCCAGAAATTTATTTCCCTTCTTGAGGAGCTTCATCTCTTCCTTGACATCCCTCTCTTCTTTCATTCTTTCCAGATTTCCCTCCATCTCCTCATATTTCGATTCTATCGCATCGCTCAGCGCCTTTTTGATGCCCTCTTCCCCTTCTTCTGCTATTTTTCTGGCTTTTTCATAATCCCCGTCGGCAAGTGCCTTTTCCGCCTCCTGAAGTGCAACTTCCTCATCCACAAGGTCTATCCCGGCACTCTCTCCCACTTTCAGGAGCTTCTTTCCAGATGCTAAAAGCTCTTTTATCTTATTTACTTTTCCCTGTGTCAGTGCTTCTCTGGTCCTGACCGCCAAGTCATAGGCTTTCCTGAAATCCCGCTTGCCAATGGCCTGTTTTACCAGAACAAGCAGCTTTTTTGCCTCGGATGTGTCGGCATTTATCTTTTCTGCCTCTGAAAAGAGTTTCTCCAGTTCCGGGAGTATCTCGCTTGTTTTCTTATAACTTTCCAGTATATCGTCGAGACTTTTCTCGCATTCCCGAGAGAGGTGCATCGCTTTTTCATATTCCCCTATCTTAAGGGCATTTCTTGCATCCATAAGAAGGCGCTCCGGCTCAGAGATATCCGCTCCGACCTTATTAGCTGCTTTCAGCTTCGTAAAAGCCGGATTCATAGCTTTTACTACGATGTTGAACTTGGTATCTTCGGCCTTCTTCTTGGCGCGTTCCAGAGTCTCCGCAGCGAGTGCCAGATTTTCCTTCTCTATGTTGTCCTCTATGCCTTCCAGCATTCTGTGGATTTCCCCGGCATCGCCCCCTAGGGAGCTTATTTTCTCTTCTTCTTCTTTCAGCCCTTCAATCTTGGATTTCAGTGCGACTTTCACAGCCGCCGCAGCCACTCTCCCAACTTCAAGGATTTCACCTATTGCCTTGGCGGGGTCCGCCTTCTTGGCAGCAGCCAGTCTTTTCTGAATCTCCTTCGCATCTTCTCCCATCCTTTCAAGTATGGTTATGTCCAGTTCGGCATCGGTCGTCAATCTTTCCGCAGCAGAACTTGCCACATTGTTGAGAAGGTTTCTGGCCTTTTTCGAGAGTTCCAGAGCCGCTTCCATATCTCCTTCTTCAATCTTTTTCTTGGCATCATTCAGAATGGCAATCGGTTTTTTCGTATCTGCGCTCCCTTCTAGGGCTTCGACGAGCCTCCCTGTCTCATCTACCATAGATACGACGAAATCCTTAACCTGCTCCTTCGCATTCTCTACCGATTCCTCGGCCATTTTTATAGCAATAAAAAAGTTATTATTTTTCATTTCTTCTTTTATTTTTCCCAAGGATGCTTTCATGGGTCCTATGTCCATTCCGAGATTTTTCCCTTTCTCTATAAGATTTTCGAGGGCGGAACTCCTCTCCTCCGCCATACCTTTTATTGTTTTGTGTATCAGTTCCACAACTTCTCTGGATTTCTTGGCGGCTTCCGCATAATCTCTTTCTCTCATCTGCCGCTGGACATCTTTGAGTCCTTTTTCGAAATCTTTGACATCGACACCGTTCTTTCTGCTCTGCTCCATTAAATTATGTATTTTCAGTATGTTGGATGCAGCCTCATCTCTGTTCTTCTTCTCTTCCAGCGCCTTCTGTTGAAGCTGTTTCTGAAGTTTGGCAGGATTTATCGGACTCAAATTTAACACTCCTTTCGGGAAGACAGCTTTAAATCCATTCAAAGCATAAATACTTTTTGGATTTGAAGCATCTCTCTATCCGCTCCGATTACTTAAACCCATCGCAATGCGTAGAGCATTCTCACACAGGCCAGAGCGGAAGCACCGTTCTTCCGTACGATTCGTTCAGAACCTCTGCGATTCCCGTGTAGATAGCCGAAAACCCGCAGAGTACGCCCTCATACCCCGCTATAATCCCCACCGTCTCGTTTCCTGTGGCTGTTGCTGCCGCAAGGAGGAAGAAAAGCAGGGTGAGCGTAAAAAACACGGTCTGTGTGGCTCGATTCGCCTTCAAAGTTCCGAAGAACATCATACCCGTAAATAGGCCCCACATCACAAGATAGGATATCATAGCATCGCTGGTGGGGTGTGCTCCGAGACCCATGGCAGGCAGTATAAGCAGGCCTACGAGAGACCACCAGAAAAGTCCGTAAGATGTAAATGCTGTTGTTCCGAAGGTATTTCCCTTCTTCCATTCCATGGATCCGGCGATTATTTGAGCTAGACCGCCGTAGAACAGCCCCATCGCCAGTATCATGCTTCCGGCAGGGAAAAGCCCCGCATTGGATAGATTGAGAAGCACGGTCGTCATTCCGAAGGCCATTAGGCCCAGCGGTGCGGCATTTGCGGTCATATCCTTTATCTTTATCTCTTCGTTCATGGTCATTCCTCCATAAGGACGGGGGCTTATCATCCCCATTATAAAAGGATTGCTGGTTGGGTACTGTGTTGAACAAATAATTTATAATCTATTATTCATAAAACTATTTATGCAGCACAGCATCTTGATTGTAAAGTCAATTCTGTTTTTAACTTTTCAGCACCACGACAATATCCGCCACATTCGTCCCTGTGTATCCGGTCTTTATC
>CAZQEG010000043.1:0-6832 GCA_964591575.1 uncultured Thermoplasmata archaeon | reverse complement strand
AGGCTGATATCTTCCGCCATAAGATATGCAAAGGCCCACAAAAGGAAGAGCGTAACGATAGTGCATAAAGGGAATATAATGAAATACACCGAAGGAGGGTTCAAAAAATGGGGATATGATGTTGCCCTGCAGAAGTTCCGGGACTGGATAATCACCGAAGACGAACTGTGGGACCGGATGAAAAAGGCCGACGGAGTTACACCTGTGACCAAGAAAGGTGCTTTTTCCCATCTCAGAGGAGGGAAACCTCCAGGAGACCCGGGCGGCAGAATCGTGGTGAAAGACAGGATTGCGGATGCTATGTTCCAGCAGCTCCTGCTCAGACCGGATGAGTATGATGTCATCGCAACGCCGAATCTCACCGGGGATTATCTCTCGGATGCCTGTGCGGCACAGGTCGGCGGGCTCGGCCTTGCACCGGGAGCCAACATAAACTATCAAACAGGGCATGCGATATTCGAGGCGACTCATGGGAGCGCTCCGAAATACAGGAACATGAACAAGGTGAATCCGGGCTCGCTAATACTCTCCGCCGTTATGATGCTGGAATATTTCGAATGGTACAAAGCAAGAAAGCTGATAATAGATTCTATGGAGAAAACCATCGAAGAGAAGAATGTCACCTACGACCTTGCAAGGCAGATAGAAGGTGCGAACCTTATGAAAACATCCGAGTTCGCTGACAGAATAATAGAGAATATGGGGGCATGATATGGCACAGAGAGGAATAAGAGAGGCAGATGCCAAGAGTATTATAGCCAAGAATCTTTCTGCGTTTTCGGAAGGCATGCTCAGATACCACGGCCTCGTGGCTCTGGTGACGCCCGGCACAGACCTCGGGGAATTCCCTGAGGAGCATCGATGGGTGAAGGAAATGAAGCTTGTGGTCAAGCCGGACCAGCTCTTCGGAAAGAGGGGAAAGCACGGTCTTGTCCTGGTGGATGCCTCATGGGACGATGCAAAAAGGTGGATTCAAGAGCGCAGGGGAAAGGAAGTTACCATCGGAAAGGCAGTAGGGCCTCTGACCCATTTCCTTGTGGAGCCGTTCACACCACACCGTGAGGACGAGGAGTACTATGCGGCGATAAAGGACGGAAGAGACCATGATACCATATATTTCTCCCTGAAAGGCGGGATATTCGTGGAAGAGAACTGGGATAAAGTGGTCAAAATGGAGGTGCCAGTAGATGAAGACATCGAGAAGGCACTTGAGAGCGCAAAGATAGATGAAAAGATTCCGGATATGCCAGAGAAAAAGAGAGAGAAGATAATCGAGTTCATAAAGGCCCTTTACCGGATTTATGCCAATCTCGGCTTCACATATCTTGAGATAAATCCCTTCACCTTCGATGAGAGCGGAGACATCGTGCCATTGGACACGGTCGCAAGACTCGATGACACTGCAGCCTTCGAATGTGCGAAATACTGGGGAAACATCGAATTTCCACCGCCCTTCGGAAGAAAGCTCAGCCCCGAGGAGCAGTACATAAAGGAACTGGATGAAAAAAGCGGAGCGAGCCTGAAACTCACCATACTCAATCCGAAAGGAAGGGTATGGACCATGGTCGCAGGCGGCGGAGCATCCGTGATATATGCCGATACCGTGGTGGACCTCGGATTCGGAGATGAACTTGCGAATTACGGGGAGTACAGCGGAAATCCCAGCACCGATGAGACATATGAGTATGCGAAAACGATACTTGACCTGATGACAAGAGAGAAAGACCCACGAGGGAAGGTTCTGATAATAGGCGGCGGTATAGCGAACTTCACGGATGTTGCCAAGACATTCACGGGAATAATAAAGGCCCTTGAAGAATATGCGGACAAGCTCAAGGAGAACAATGTGAAGATATACGTACGCAGAGGAGGTCCCAATTACAAGGAAGGGCTTAGGAAAATAAAGAGCGCCGGAGAAAAACTCGGCCTCAGCATAGAGGTCTACGGCCCTGAAACCCACATGACGAAGATAGTCAGAATGGCCCTGAAACCCGAGGGGGTGGATGCATGAAAAGCGATTATATGCTCTTCGACAGGGACACACAGGCGATAATCTACGGCCTTCAGGCCAATGCGATACAGAGGATGCTGGACTTCGACTATGTGTGCAGAAGGGAGAGACCGAGTGTGGCGGCCATAGTAAATCCCACAAGGTCAGGATACCACAAGGCGTTCTTCGGAAAAAAGGAGATACTGATACCGATGTACCGGACGATAGCGGAGGCGGTGGAAAAGCACCCGGCGGATGTGATGATAAACTTCGCAAGCTTCAGGAGTGCATATCCGACAAGCAGAGAGGCCCTTTTGACCGACACGATAAGGACCGTGGTTATAATCGCCGAAGGTGTGCCTGAGAGAAAAGCCAGGATACTGATAAAGATGGCCAAAGGACTGAATAAGTGGATAATCGGACCCGCAACCGTCGGTGGAATAGTGGCAGGAGCGTTCAAGATAGGGAACACCGCCGGAACCATAGAGAACATCATAGAATCAAAGCTGCATCGCCCTGGAAGCGTGGGCTTCGTCTCCAAAAGCGGAGGGATGAGCAATGAGATGTACAACATAATAGCAAGAAATTCGGACGGCCTCTATGAAGGGGTCGCCGTAGGCGGGGACAAGTACCCCGGTTCCACGCTTATAGAGCATCTGCTGAGATACGAGAAAAACCCGGAGATAAAGATGCTGGTCTGCCTCGGAGAGGTGGGCGGAAAGGACGAATATGAGATTGTGAAGGCCCTGAAAGAGGGAAAGATAACAAAGCCGCTGGTCGCATGGGTCACGGGAACATGCGCAAAGGTCTTCCCTACAGAGGTGCAGTTCGGCCATGCAGGGGCAAGAGCAGGAGCGGAGGAAGAAACCGCGGATGCCAAGAACAGAGCGCTCCGAGAGGCAGGTGCCGCAGTCCCGAATTCCTTCGATGACCTCGGAGAGAAGATAAAAGAGGGCTATGAGAAACTTGTTGCAGAGGGAAAAATAATACCAAGGCCGGAGCCGGAGGATGTTCCCCGCATACCGATGGACTATGCCAAGGCGCTGAAGGAAGGCGTGATAAGGAGACCTACGACATTCATATGCAGCATAAGCGACGACAGGGGCGAGGAACACAGCTATCTCGGAGTGCCGATAAGCCAGATAATAGACAAGGGCTACAGCATAGGGGATGTCATAGGAATGCTCTGGCTCAGAAAGAAACTCCCGAAATACGCCTCAAACTTCATAGAACTCGTGATAAAGATAGTGGCTGACCACGGACCGAGCGTAAGCGGAGCGCACAATGCTAGGGTGGCCTCAAGGGCCGGAAAGGACGTGGTTTCCTCTCTGGCAAGCGGAATACTTACGATAGGGCCGAGATTCGGCGGTGCGATAGACGATGCAGCCCGCTATTTCAAGGATGCACAGAACAGGGGACTCGAACCCGAGGAATTTGTCAGAGAGATGAAAAAGAAGGGAATAAACATACCCGGAATCGGGCACAGGATAAAGAGCCTTCAGAACCCGGACAAAAGAGTGGAGATACTGAAAGCCTATGCCAAGGAGAACTTCCCCTCGACACCGCTACTCGATTATGCCCTCCGGGTGGAAAAGATTACGACAGCGAAGAAGAACAATCTCATCCTCAATGTGGACGGCACCATAGGGATACTCTTCGTGGACATGCTGAGAGCGCTCCAATACTCCGAGGAAGATATAGATGATATCATAGCCTCGGGAACTCTGAATGCGCTCTTCGTACTCGGGAGAAGCATAGGCTTCATAGGCCATATAATAGATGAGAAGAGGTTCAAGTCGAGGCTTTACAGGCATCCGTGGGATGATATCCTGTTCCTCGGGGACAAGGAGATCTAGAAAGGGGGCATTCCCCACCTCAAACCTTTTAATGCAAAACTTTAAATCCCATAAGGATATGAGCGAGTGAGGGAAATACATGGTAATGCCGAACACACTGCTCGAACAATCGATAAATCACAGGGTTGTCCTCCTGCTAAAGGATGGTAGAATGCTGGAAGGAAAGCTTACGGGTTTCGATGACTATATGAACATGGTGCTTGAAGATACCGAAGAGACCACCGAAGAGAGGGTAAGAAGGCTGGGCAAGGTCGTGCTCAGAGGAAACAATGTGGTCAGCATAGCGCCAAAATGAAGAATGCGAGAACGAAACAGTTAAATAGAGAACGATAATGCCGATTCAGCACTTTTAGGGACGAAGTCCTGTGCTGATACAGGGAGAACAGCCCTTTAAACAACAATTTAAGGTTGATACTATGAACGAAGATAAACCGGAACTGAAAAAAGGAACGACCACCCTTGCGATGGTCTGTAAGGACGGAATAGTTATGGCGACCGAAATGAGGGCCACCATGGGAACTCTCATTGCGCACAAGAGAACCAACAAGCTCTTCAAGATAGGGGACCACATAGGCATGACGGTGGCCGGTCTTGTAGGGGATGCTCAAACCCTTGCCAGATACCTCTCTGCCGAAGTGGAGCTTTTCAGGATAAAGAACGGCAAGGAAATAACCATAAAAGGAGCTTCCACCCTGATGGCGAACATACTTAACGGTAGGAGCTATTATCCGTACTGGGTGCAGCTTATTGTCGCCGGGATAGATGAGAGCGGAGGGCATGTCTTTTCGCTGGATGCCGCCGGAGGGTCCATAGAGGACGAGTATGTGACCACGGGCTCGGGATCTCCCTATGTATATGGAGTTCTTGAAGACCGTTTCAAGAAGGGTATGAGCACCAAAGAAGGGGTTGAACTCGCCGCAAGGGCCATATCGATGGCGATGAAAAGGGATTCCGCCTCCGGAGACGGCATAAATCTGGCAATAATTGATGGAAATGGATTTAAAAGATTTTCGGAAGAAGACGCGGCCGAGATAAGAAAGAAATATCAATAAGGTTTGATTCTATGAGTGCGGAAGATGTTCTCAGACAGGCCAGAAAGGTCGTAAACGAAATTCTCGGCGGACAGGCTGATCTAGTGAAGATAACCTTCGAAGGACCAGAGGTCGTGATTTATACGAGGGATATGGGTGCTTTTGCTCAAAGTGATGAAATAATAAATTCACTTGCGAGGGCACTTAAGAAGCGCGTAGCTGTAAGACCGGACCCGTCGATAACGCTTCCTATGGAGGACGCTGAAGCAGAGATACGAAGAATAGTGCCGGAAGAGGCCGAGATAACCGATTTTTACTTCGATTCCCAGACAGGGCAGGTCACGGTGGAGGCAAAGGCTCCTGGAAAGGCCATAGGAAAGAAAGGAGTTTTGCTCAATGAAATAAAAAAGAGAACAGGTTGGGCTCCCGTGATAGTCAGAACCCCTCCCATACCCTCTAAGACGACAGAGGACATAAGGAAGTACATGAGGATGGTGGCAGGAGAGAGAAGGACCATACTGGAGAAGGTCGGAAAGCGCCTCAATCGCGACATGGATGAAACAGGGGAATACTGGGTTCGGTTCACGGCCCTCGGAGGATACAGAGAGGTCGGACGGAGCGCAACCCTTCTCATGACGAAGAACAGCAAGGTGCTGATAGATGTGGGGGTAGATGTCTCCACCGATCCCACCAAAAGAACTCCTTTTCTCGAAGCCCCAGAAATCCAACCGCTTGACTCCATAGATGCGATAGTGCTTACGCATGCACATCTCGATCACTGCGGGATAGTTCCGGCCCTCTACAAGTACGGATATGACGGGCCCATATACTGCACACCACCCACAAGAGACCTTATGACGCTTCTTCAACTGGACTATATCAAGGTTTCATTCGGTGAAGGAAAGAGAAGCCCCTATCAATCGGGAGACATAAGAAATGCTGTCAAGCACTGCATACCGCTCAGATACAAGGAGACCACCGACATAGCGCCGGATATAAAACTCACATTTCACAATGCGGGCCACATACTCGGCTCCGCATCCGTTCACTTCAATATAGGCAACGGCCTTCATAACCTTCTGATAACAGGAGATATAAAATATGAGAGAACATGGCTTTTCAATGCCGCCAATGTGAAATATCCGAGACTGGACACGGTGATAATGGAATCGACGTACGGCGGATACAACGATGTTCAACCCACAAGGAGAGAGGCCACCGAAGAACTGAAAGGAATCGTATCGAGAACGCTTGCAAAGCAGGGAAAGGTGCTGATTCCCGTGTTCGCTGTCGGAAGGTCACAGGAGGTCATGCTGGTTCTGGAAGAGCTGATGAGAACCGGGGCGATACCGAAAATACCTGTTTATCTCGACGGGATGATATGGGAAGCGACGGCCATACATACCGCATATCCGGAATATCTGAACAGCGACCTGAGGAGGAAGATATTCCAGCAGCAGGAGAATCCTTTTCTCTCCGATATATTCCACAGGGTCGAGACCAGCTCTCAGAGGGAGAGTATAATCATAGACCCTGACCCGAAGATAGTTCTGGCCACATCCGGTATGATGAACGGAGGGCCGGTCATGGAGTATTTCAAGCACTGGGCCGACGATGAGAACAACACCCTGATATTCGTCGGTTATCAGGCCGAAGGGACTCTTGGTAACAAAATACAGAGGGGATGGAAGGACGTCAGTCTCATGGAAAGGGGAAACCAGATAACCGTTGAGATAAAGATGGATGTTGAGAGCTCCGAGGGATTCTCCGGGCATTCCGACAGAAGACAACTCATAAGATATGTATCCGCCCTCGACCCCCAGCCGCACAGGATATGCATGTGTCACGGTGAGGAATCGAAATCCATAGAGCTTGCCTATGCGCTCAAAAGGAAGTATGGAATAGAGACAATAGTCCCGAAGAATCTCGAAACGGTCCGGCTCAAATGACCGACC
>CAZQEG010000042.1:0-6849 GCA_964591575.1 uncultured Thermoplasmata archaeon | reverse complement strand
TCAAAAAACTTTTAAATAGTCCTTCGGGATGGGAGCTCAGGTGATAAAATGAGCAGCGCATATGAACACATGACAGAAAGATGCAAAACCCATTCGGAGAGTGTGAAATGTAAGCTCTCTAATGGCTCTCTAATTTTTCTATTCGCATCTTTTTCAGAATAATGGAAAATACAAAGATTCCAAGGGCGATTGACAGTATCAGAATTGAGCCCCAGTAAAGAAGAGAGCCCGCCTTGGCAAGCGATATCTTTACAAGGATTTCCACGAGTGCAAGGGCGAGAATACCCAGTATTGTATAGCGCACATACTTTCTCTGGATTCTGTGCATAAGAAGTACTCCGGTTATTCCTCCCAAAAACCCGGCAAAGGCAACAACAATTAGAAGATTTGGATCGATTGCAATCTTGGGAAAAAGGAGAAGATAAACTATAAGGGTTGTGAAAGAAACGCCAAGAGCTGTTGCAGCGGTATTTGATGAAATCTCTTTGCTATTTTCAAACATATATGCGAATGCTATAATCGCTATGGGCGCAGCATCCATTCCTATAAGGCCAGCTATGAAACCCTCCAGTGCACCCAAAATGGGAATGGTATAGGTGTCCGTGTATTCCAATTTGGCAGGAACAAGCATGCGGTAAAGGGCGAATAGAAGGAACAGGTCGAAGGAGACCAGAACCAATATCCTCGGAATGTGTATGTTGACATACGCTCCCAAGGGAACTAGAATGATTGCAGGAAATAGGACTTTGAATACATTCTTCCATTTTATAAGTTTTTTGAGATGATTCAAACCGGTTGCCACACTCAACTCTGCTGTGTTCTGTGTGAGTGCCATGAGCATAGCGGTCCTTACACTCATCCCCAGAGAGATGTAATTAGGGATGAGAACTCCTGCTGCTCCCATTCCAGCAATAGCAAATATGGTTGCTAGGATGTAGGTGAATAGGGCAAGTATCAGCATTTTCACCGCCTCCCAATTATTAGGTTTGAAGAAAGCCGATGATTTGGATTGACTCTCTCCCAAAGTTCACGGATTATTTTTCCATGATGTGCGATTGATGCCTGTCCATCTCCGAAGATGCTTGTCCAAATAGCCTTTTTTCCACTATCTAAGGGTGTTATTCCGACCTTCTTGATGATTTTTTCGTAGTCAGGCTCTTTGCCTATCGTATGTCCGAGCGCCTCTATTTTCCATCCGAACATCTCTATCACCATAATTTCTAATATTACAAATTACTATTTAAACTTTTCTGTAATACTATGATATAAGTAACAAATAGTGATAACTTATCAAATCATTTAAGGAATGAAACGATAGTTTTATAAAGTCTAAAGGCATTCCCGCTATGATAGAAAATGCCGAGATGGACGATGTCTGACAAGATGTTCATAAAGGACATTATTATGCGAATAAAATTCGTATTCAGCGAGCCGAGATGGAGCATAATAAAAGTCATTGGCGACGAAACGAAGGGAACAAATGAGATATATGAAGAACTTTTGAAAAGAGGCATAGGAATGCCCAGGTCAACCCTTTACTATCACATTTCCTCCTTGGAAAACGAAGGCATCATTGAAATGGCAGGGTATAGGGAAGAAGGTGGTGGTGCACCGGAAAAACTCTGGAAATTGAATGTAAAGAGGATATGCGTGGATATAATTAGTGGAGAAATGAAAAACGAAAGAGGTGAACAATATGAGAATAGCAATACCGAGCGCAGATGATAGAGGATTGGAAAGCGAGGTCAACCAGCATTTCGGCCGCTCAAGCTTCTACACCTTCGTGGATGTGGAAGATGGAAAGATAAAGAATGTGGAGGTAAAGCCTCTGAACACCGAAGGGCACGGCCCCGGAGACCTCCCTAGCTTCGTTAAAGAGAACGGAGGTGAGGTGGTCGTTGCCTACGGAATGGGTTCCAGAGCCGTGGATTTCTTCGGCCAGCTGGGGATAAAGGTTGTAACTGGCGCTGCAGGAAAAATAAGCGGGGTCATTCAGGCGCTCCTCGACAACAACCTGCTGGTTGATGAGAACTGGAAGGAACACGGCAACTTCGGAGAACACAATCATTAAAGTGTCAGGAGAGAAAAATGGGCATCATTGAGGCCAGCGCTCTCAGTAAGTATTACGGAGATTTCCTCGCCGTTGACAGCATAAGCTTCTCGGTTGAGAAAGGCGAGATCTTCGGTTTTCTGGGCCCGAACGGTGCAGGAAAGACGACCACAATAAGGATGCTCACGGGAATTCTGGAGCCCAGTGCTGGGAAAATAAGAATTCTCGGTTATGACATGAAGAAAGACAGAATAAAGGCGAGGGAAAAGATGGGAATCGTTCCAGAGATGGCAAACCCGTATATCGACCTCACAGCCATGCAGAACCTCAAGCTTATCGGCGGTCTTTACGGGATGAAAAAGGCTGATATAAACGAAAGAGGAGATTATTTGCTAAAACTTTTCGGTATATATGAAAAAAGAGACAAAAAGGCCCGTGGGCTCTCAAAGGGCATGAAGCAGAGATTGAGCCTTGCGATGGCGATGCTCCCGGACCCGGAAATTCTCTTTCTGGATGAGCCGACCTCCGGCCTTGATGTGATGAGCGCAAGGATGATAAAGAAGATAATAAGGGATGAAAATAAAAAGGGAAAGACAATATTCATGAGCACCCACAATATGGAGGATGCCAATGAGCTTTGTACAAGAATCGGGATAATAAACAGGGGAAAGATGGTAGCTATCGATACTCCTGAAAGGATAAAGAAGATTGGGAGAGCGCATGTTGTGGTGGAAGTGAGTTTCGAGCCTTTCAGATTCAATGAGAATGGGATTGAGAGCGCCGAGAAAATCGAGATTATGGGGGATAAGGTGAGGATTTACACTGAGGACTCCGATGCCGTGGTAAAAGAACTGGTAGATTATGCGGAGAAAAACAGGCTGAAAATCGTATCCATAAGCACACAGAGCCCTTCTCTGGAGGATGTCTTCATGTACCTTGTGGGTGGTGGAAGAAATGAGTGAGCTGACAAAGCAGATTATGCGCTCCATTCCCATAGTAAAAAAGGATATGCGGATATTCTATCTCAAAGGGCCGGTGGTGATAATGGGCCTTCTGTTCCCTTTCTTCATGTTCGCAGCCTTTCTCATAGGCAGAAATCTCTCGGGAAGCGAGCTTTTCGTAGGGCTCATCGCAATGACGGTGTTCTTCACATCGACCGCCGTAGGGCCGAGCATAATCCCGTGGGAGGTTAGGAGCAGGACCTTCGAGCGCCTTGCATCCGCACCTGTGTCCATAGGTACAATTCTTTTTGGGGATATGCAGGCATCCTTCTATTTCGGCCTGATAATCTCGGCGGTGATATCCCTTTCTGCCGTATTCCTGAGTCTTTCGATCAGCATCCCGATATTTATTGCCAGTCTTCTTCTCGCACTCCTCTGCTTTTCCTCCCTCACCATTCTCATGTCCTCTTACCCTCCGAGCGACACTCCTGCCGATGTGATGATGCTTTCCTCCCTCGTTAAATTCTCCCTGCTGTTCATAAGCGGAATCTTCGTACCCATAGAAAAGATGCCTTCCTCGGTCCGCTGGCTGTCTTTCATCTCGCCTCTGAGCTATTTTGTCGATGCGCTCCGCCAGGCGACCGGAATCGGCGGATACTTTCCACTCTGGGTCGATTTTCTGATGCTTGTCATTTTCACAGCCATCTTTTTCATATCGGGAGCGGCGATTCACCGCAAGGTGCTTGAGAGGAGATTCATGTGAGCCGCTGCAATCAAAGCAGTCTCCGAGCGGATTTTGTTGACCCGAGGGGGCCTGTGAAAGGTGGCAAACGCTTATAAAGAATGAGAAAATGCAACAACGATGCGGGACACTACGTTTCAGTACCTCTCAGAGCAGGACATGGAAAGGATAAAAGCCAAGGTCTCATCCTTTTTTCCGGTGTATAGAAGCGGTGTTGAATACGATTCTCTGGCATTCTTCTGCGAGGTTGATGAAAAGAGGCTCGAAAGGGATTTCAACCGGCTCAGAGTCGAGCTGAGAGAGGACGGATATATCCCGATAATCCGTGAGAAAGGCGGGGAGTTCATAATATATGTGAAAAAATCACCGCCAAGAAAATTCCGCGGCATCTGGCTGAATATCGTGATGCTCTTTCTTACCCTCGCAACAACGGCTTTCGCAGGAATGGCCCAATGGGCATCCTATACAGGAACCTCCGCCCTTTTGACAATCAACAACTTTATTTATGGGGAGATATTCTTTACTGTACCACTTCTTACGATTCTCGGAGTGCATGAGATGGGGCATTATTTCATGGCGAGAAAGCACAATGTCAGGGCATCCCTTCCGTTTTTCATTCCGTTCATGCTGCCTCTGGGTACCATGGGAGCGTTCATAAGCATAAGAGAGCCGATACCAGATAGAAAATCCCTGCTGGACATAGGAGTGGCCGGCCCTATAGCCGGTTTTCTCGTTACCATACCGGTATCTCTGATAGGCATATGGCTCGGCAACACATACCCCTCCTCCGCAAACACCATGGAAAGCGGTGCTTATGTAGTCCTTCAGATGCCCATAATGTATCAGATAATGTCGTATTTCATGCCTATCGGGCATTCCGTAATGCATCCGACGGCATTTGCCGGCTGGGTTGGTTTCATCGTTACCGCAATAAACCTTCTTCCAGCCGGACAGCTCGACGGCGGACACATAATACGCGGGCTTCTGGGAGAGAAGGCGAAATATGCTAGCTACGGCGCTCTCGGGTTCCTCTTTGTCATGGGAATATTCTATCCGGGCTGGCTGATATTCGGGATTCTCATCCTTTTCCTCGGAATAAGGCATATGCCTCCGCTCAATGACATAACAAAGCTGCCCTCTTCAAGGAAGATAATCGGAGTGATAGCGGTAATCATGCTTATCATAAGCTTCGCTCCGGTCCCGATGCAGTATGAGGAAGCTAGCAGGGGCATGGATATCCGGCCTTTTGCCGGAGAACAGAGCGATATCACGGCCTTTCCGGGAACTCATATATACTACAATTTTTCGGTATCCAACACCGGTGAAATAACGGAGAATCCGATACTGTCGGTGAAAAGGCCGCAGAACTGGAGCGCTCTTCTTTTTGTCTACAACACCTCCGCATCAAGGGACATATCGGAGCCTCTGCCTATCAGATTGACTCCCGGAGAGGTGAAGAATTACACGCTGGACCTCGAAGTCCCGGAATATCCCGTACCCGGCAACCATACGATAGATATAGCGCTCTCCTATGATAGAACGGTAAAAAGTATCAATTTCACAGCTATATGTCCAAGTATATACAATCTTTCCATGCATAGCGCCAACACGAGCGGGGGAATCGAAGCGGGGGGAAGCGCCGTTTTCAACATAAGCGCGGAAAATTCGGGTTTATATCCTGAGAACATCACTCTGAGCGTGCTGAACATCCCCTATAAATGGAGTGCCTGCCTATTTGTGAATGATTCGAACAACGCATCCAGCTCTCTGGTAATCAGGCTTTTGCCCCGGGAAAGGGTTAATTTCAGCTTTATGGTATGCGCTCCCCCTTCCGCAGACCCCGGAAACTACACGGTGGAGGTCATGCCTCTTCAGTACCCGAATGAAAGAATAGATTTCACCCTGAGAATCACACCTTCCTGAATACGCAGAAGTTCCGGGTGAGCGAGCGGTGCACCTTTACCGGATAGTGCTCTACCAGTTCCATCTCTCCGGAGATTGATGCGAAGCGCATGTCAGGCAGGATTATCGATGCCGTGCTCCCTTCATTCAGAAGCTCGGATATGGCCCTCAAAGAGCGCTTGTAAAGGCTTTCCACCGGCTCCCCGTTCGTGCTGGATGACCTGCCGTATGGCGGGTCGGTAGATATGAAATCCACACCGTGAAGCCCCGATATGCCCTCGATATCCGTTCTTCTCACCGTCCCTTCGATACCGTAGGCGCTCATGTTTCTTTTGCATCCTTCGAGCATGGCCTCATCGATATCGGTTCCCAGCGGTATGAGCCCCATAAGACCGGCTTCCACAAGGATTGCGCCGGTACCGCAGAACGGGTCCAGAATGGTCTTTCCTCTCTCTGCCGCCGTGAGATTTATCAGCGCTCTGGCCATTCTGGGACTCAGAGTAACAGGTGAAAAGAACGGCCTTTTTGTTGGTTCTCGCATGGAGAGACCTCTCCGGTCAGGGATCGATATACCTGCGTACATCGTTCTTCCGAGGTATATATCGAGAGTGTTCTGCGGTGAGCTGAGGTCTATTTTCCTTCTTTCGGATATGAGTTCTCCGAGCTTTTTCTCGGCATCGAGCCTGCTTCCGGCGAAATCCTCGTACCTGTACGCCCTGACGGCAAAGCTTCCTTCGGGCAGTTCCGCACTCTTCACCTCTTCCGCCAGCTCTGCCATGCTTCCCGAGGAAATGAAAAGAGAGGCCTTTCGCGCATAGCCCATCCTTTCGAAGACACGGAGGGCGTTATTCCCCTCTATAATCCTAATTCTTCCGCTGCCCCCTTCAAGTCGGGCATGCTCGGCTTTCAGAGCGCCTTTGAGCTCCCCTTCAGCGAGTCTTTCGTGCTCTCCGGAGAGCCATATGATTATTCTGGGCACATGCTCCAATGTACTGCCCTTTTTATGACTTTTCACGGAAGAAGAGCTGGCGTTTCATCCGTCGGGGAGCGCTCCGCCTTCCGGCAGGTTTCCTAAGGCTTCCTGAAAACAAAGAGGTGCTCGTGCGCTATCAGAAGGAAGTCATAGGTTCCGTGCCAGCGCTCTCTGGTGGACTTCATATTGTGCTGGGATTTGATGATGTGCTCCTGGGAGAGGAAACCGGAATTAGGGCCAT
>CAZQEG010000041.1:0-6861 GCA_964591575.1 uncultured Thermoplasmata archaeon | reverse complement strand
CGGGGAACTGAAACATCTTAGTACCCGCAGGAAAAGAAATCAATCGAGATGCCGTGATTAAAGGCGATCGAAAGCGGCACAGGGCAAACCGAATCCCCTATGGAAACATGGGGGAGATGTGGAGTGCAGGCCTGTTAACTCCCAAACCGGTCACTTGAAGTCTCCTGGAATGGAGCGCCGTAGAGGGTGAAAGCCCCGTAGAGGAAGGCCGGCATGGAGATTTCAGGGTTCCTCGAGTAGGGTGCGTTGGATATCGCGCCTGAATGGGAGGTATAAACTTCCAACCCTAAATACGTCCCGAGACCGATAGTAAACTAGTAGTGTGAATGAAAGTTGAAAAGCGCCCCTAGCGGGGGGTGAAAAGGACCTGAAACCAGGCGGTTACAGACTGATAGGGCGTGAAAGCGTAATGCAGCGTTCTATCGTGCGTTTAGAATAATGAGCCAGGGAGTTCTGATCAGTGGCGAGGTTAAGGGGATCATCCCCGAAGCCGGAGGGAAACCGAAAGTTCGCAGCCTTAGGGCAAGGAACGAGGTGTGCTCGCCTTTAGTCACTGGTGGGAGACCCGAAGCCAGTTGATCTATGCCTGGGCAGGTTGAAGCCTAGCGAAAGCTGGGTGGAGGACCGAACCGGTGCTGATGTGCAAATCGTTCGGATGACCTGGGCATAGGGGTGAAAGGCCAATCTAAACTGGTAATAGCTGGTTCCTCCCGAGACTACCCGTAGGTAGACCTCGGACGAGGTAGATAGTGGGGTAGAGCACCGATTGGATGTTTAGGGGAAGAAATTCCTCGGCATCCTGTCGAACTCCGAACCTGCTACCGCCGCAGACTCCGGGAGATAGGGCATCCGGGATAAGCTTGGTGTCCAAAAGGGTAACAACCCAACCTGAGGTTAAGGTCCCCAAGTGCTGGCTAAGTGTGATAGTCAAAGTGCGTCCATGATCCAAAACAACCGGGAGGTTGGCTCAGAAGCAGCCATCCTTTAAAGAGTGCGTAACAGCTCACCGGTCTAGATCATGGGCCGCGAAGACGGACGGGGCTAAGCCAGCCACCGATACCTCAGAGCACCGCAAGGTGATCTGGTAGGGAGGTGTCGTGCGTGGGCAGAAGCAGGGCCGTGAGGTCCTGTGGACCGCGTACGAATAAGGATCCTGGCATGAGTAGCAGCAAAGAGCGGTGAGAATCCGCTCCGCCGCAGGGGCTAGGGTTCCTTGACAATGTTCGTCAGTCAAGGGTCAGCCGATCCTAAGACCTGTCTTAATCGAGCAGGCCGAAAGGGAAGCAGGTTAATATTCCTGTGCCACGGAGGTTCTGCCTGTTATCTGACGCATCCGGATATACCGAGCGGGCTAGCCAGTCTGTTCAAGCGTATAAACCCGGGGAGAACCGTAATGGTGAGAACCGGGCGAAAGCGTGATGAGTCTCTTCGGAGATTCGGTAAATTCCCGGTGCCAGTGAAAAGGATAACAGGGCCAACTTCGTGATCGTACCGAGATCCGTCACAGGTGCCCCTGGCTGAGAAGGCCAAGGCGTGTCGGCGCAATTCAGGTGAGGGAACTCGGCAAATTAGTCCCGTACCTTCGGTATAAGGGATGCCAGAGCCGCAGGGCTCTGGTCGCAGTGACTAGGGGGCTCCGACTGTTTAATAAAAACATAGGTGGCAGCTAGTCCGAAAGGATGTGTATTGCCGCTGAATCCTGCCCAGTGTCGGTATCTGAAAACCGGGCTCAACCGGACGAAGGACCGATAAACGGCGGGGGTAACTATGACCCTCTTAAGGTAGCGTAATACCTTGCCGCTTAATTGGCGGCTTGCATGAATGGCCCAACGAGGGCCCCACTGTCCCCACCTGAAAGCCGGCGAAAATGACTTACTGGCGCGCAGTCCAGTACCTTCCACCTGAATGCGAAGACCCCGTAGAGCTTTACTGCAGCCTGTCGCTGTAATACGGTTCTGGATGTGTAGGGTAGGCGGGAGACGTCGAAGCCAGGGCGCCAGCTCTGGTGGAGTCACCGATGAAACACCGCCCTTCCGGAATCGTATTACTCACCTTATGAAGGGACACCGATAGGTAGGCAGTTTGGGTGGGGCGCCACGCCCTCAAAAAGATAACAAGGGCGCCCAAAGGTCGGCTCAGGCGGGTCAGAAATCCGCCGTAGAGTGCAAGGGCAAAAGCCGGCTTGACGTGGATCTGCAAAATGAGGACCCACGATACGAAAGTAGGGCCTAGCGAACCATTGTGCCTTATTTATAGGGGCTAATGATAACAGAAAAGTTACCTCGGGGATAACTGTGTTGTCGCCAGCAAGAGTTCACATCGACCTGGCGGTTTGCTACTTCGCTGTCGGCTCTCTCTATCCTGGTAGTGCAGCAGCTACCAAGGGTGGGGTTGTTCGCCCATTAAAAGGGATCGTGAGCTGGGTTTACAACGTCGTGAGACAGTTGTGTTGCTCTTCGGTGGAAGTGTTTTGGTCTCTGAGGGGAAGGACCCTCTAGTACGAGAGGAACGGGGGATCGCGGCCTCTGGTGTACCAGTTGTCCGGCAGGGCATCGCTGGGCAGCTACGCCGCAAGGGATAAGAGCTGAAAGCATCTAAGCTCGAAACCCACCCCAAAAAGAGAGACCTTAGGACACCCGTAAAACACGGGTTTGATAGGGCCGGGATGTAAGCACCGAGCCTTCGGGCGAGGTGTTCAGTCCGTCGGTTACTAACGTCCGGACCACGACTGCGGTCGGCTCGACCGTTAAACAGATTGCGTATATCTGACAGTCTTACTGTCAGCATTTTATATTTATGCTATTTTGATATCCGCAGGATTTCCTGCATTCCCAGAAAACTCTAAATCATGGTGATATATGGTGGGGCGGTGACATCATGGATGTTGATAAGATAAGAAAGGACGCAGAGGCTTTCACAAAGGAACTGGACGAGGAATACTATCAGAATCTGGCTGGTTTCAAGGACGAGCTCAATATCAGAGGAATATATGAGAAATACGGGTATCTCTTCGAGCGCTCCACGGTCGATTTTGTGAAAGGACTCAGGGATTCATCCGACGGTGAGGAAAAAAGGAGGTTCTCCATGTTGTATTCCTTCATCGGCGGGGAGTTCATGTCCAACATAACGAAAGAGCTTGACGAGAGGTTCATGACGGAGGAAGCCAAAGCGACGGTGAATGTGGATGGAAAGGATGTGCCTTACCGTTCGGTTTCGATACTCATTTCCAACGAGGATTCAAGGGGGAAAAGGTCAAAATTGGATGACCTTACGGACCCGATAGTTGAAAAGCACAACATGATACTGAAGGAGAGGATGCTGAAACTCCATGACCTTGCGGTGGAACTTGGCTATGGTACTTATATCGAGATGATAGAGGACATGAAAGGCTTCAAACTGGCCCCGCTGAGGGAGATGATGGAGCGCTTTCTTTCCGATACGGAAGATGTGTATGTCAATGCCATGAATTCTGCTCTCGAAAGGTTCGGCATCACGATAGATGAAGCGGAGCGCCACGACATATCCTATCTTTTCAGAGCCAAGGAATACGACAGATTCTTTACGAAAGATGGTGTTGTGGGCAACTGGAAGGCCACGATGAGAGGGATAGGAATAGACCCGGACTCACAGAAAAATGTGATACTGGATACTGAAGAAAGGCCGAAAAAAGCACCGAGAGCGTTCACCATGCCTGTGGATGTGCCGGATAAGGTGATACTTGTGATAACACCTCACGGAGGACAGGATGATTACCAGTCGATGCTCCACGAAGGAGGGCATACCGAACATTTCGCACATGTTGACAGATCCCACCCATTCGAATACAAATATCTGGGGGATATCTCCGTTTCCGAGAGCTACGCCTTCATATTCAATTACCTGCCCACGGATTCACTCTGGCTGAAAGAGTATATAAAGATGGATGACAGTGCCCCCTATCTCAGATTTGCGTTCCTGAACAAGCTTTTCTTCCTGAGGAGGTATGCTTCCAAGCTGCTTTATGAGATGGAACTTCACTCGAAGAGGGATATCGAGGGAATGGACGAGCGCTACAAGGAGATAATGGAAAAAGGGCTGAAAATGAGGCACAAGGCCAACAGATACCTTCTGGATGTGGATGACGGCTTCTATGTGGCGCAGTATCTCAGGGCATGGATATTCGAAACACAGTTGAGAAAGCATATAATCGAGAGAACACGCAGGGAGTGGTTCAAATCTCTGCAAGCCGGGGACATACTCAAGGAGCTCTGGTCATACGGTCAGAAATACAGCGTTGACGAGCTCGCCAAAATGATAGGAGATGAGGGAATAGATGTTTCCCCGATGAGGGACGAGATGGTGACGGCCCTGAGATAAGCACCTTAATGTGGGCATTCAGCGGGCGTTAGAGCACACGATTTCATTCTCTATCTTATTTTTGATTACCTCGTCTGGTCCGATTATGGAATCTATCACCTCCGCACCGCTTTCTATTATCGAATTATCCATGACTATGGAATTCACGATTCTCCCGCCTTCTTCCAGCACAACCCCATCTCCGACGGAAGTATAGCCCTCAACAGTCCCTCTTATTCTGGTGTTATTTCCGAAAATGACCTTTTTGCCTGCGTTCTTGATTATAAGTCCGTTGGCTTCGAGGACCCTTTCCCTCGTGCCCGCATCGGTCCAGTAACCACCGAATTCCATGCCGTACATTCCCTTTTCCACAACAACAGGCCATATCTCTCTTTCCAGAGAGACCACCTTTCCGGGAGGTATAAGGTCTAATATGTCGTAGGAGAGCGCATATGTGCCGGCGCTTATAAGATTCGACGGTTCCGTTCCGGGAGCTGGTTTTTCTACGAATCTCTTTATTCTCCCACGATCTATTTCAACCACACCGTAATGGCTGGGGTCTTTCACCTTCCAGAGAGATATCACAGCTTCCGCTCGTTTTTCTTTCAGCTCTTTAATAATAACGGACGGGTCGGCGGACGAAATCACATCTCCGTTGAAAGCAAGAAAATCCCCGTTTATCTCCTTTTCCACGTTCTTTATTGCCCCGCCGGTGCCCATGGGGGTCTTTTCCTCCACAAGAACCACATCCTTTCCTTTGACAGGGTTCTTATTGAAATAATCCTCTATCATCTCTCGTTTGTAGCTCACCGCAAGCACGACTTTATCCACTTCGGGAGGCATCGAATCTATAAGGTGCATCACCATCGGGCTGTTTGCGATGGGCAGCAGAGGCTTTGGCACCCTGTATGTCAGAGGCCTAAGTCGCGTTCCGTATCCTCCTGCAAGCACGACAGCTTCCATGGAGGTGTATAAAGAGGGCGATTAAAAATCTTTGGCATGCAGTGATGCACCTGCTTTCGGCATCGTTTCAGTAGAGATTTCGTATTCCGTCCTTATTTTATAATCCCAAAATCTACAAATACCCAATACATATCTGCCATTCATGCACCTCAAAGACAGAAGCGTTCTCATAACCGGTGGAGCCGGTTTCATAGGCTCGAATCTTGCGGAATACCTCTCGGATGAAAACAGAGTTGTCGTTCTGGATGACCTGTCTCTCGGAAGGGCCGAGAACATAGGGAACCCGAATATTGAACTCCTGAGAGGCTCCATTCTTGATGATGATATTCTCGACTCTCTTGGGGGAATTGATATTGTATTTCATCTCGCGGCAATTCCCGGCGTGCAGGACAGCATAGAGAAACCCATCGAAACTTCGGAGATAAACTTCATCGGTACGCTGAAAATTCTTGAAGCGATGAGAAAGAGAGGTATTCCTCGCATCGTATTCGCATCGTCCTGTGCGGTATACGGTGAGCCGCTCAAACTCCCGGTATCTGAGGAAACCCCCCTGCATCCGCTTTCACCCTATGCCGTGCAGAAAATCGCATCCGAGCACATCATACGTACGTATGGAGAGCTATATGGGATAAAGGGGATTTCGATGAGATTCTTCAATGTCTTCGGACCCAGACAGAACCCGGATTCGGAATATTCCGCAGTCATACCGAGATTCATATCCCGCTGTCTGAAAGGAAATTCCCCGATAATATACGGAACCGGCGAGCAGACGAGAGATTTCATTTATGTCAGAGACCTCATAAGAGCACTGGAACTGGCGGCTATTAAAATGCCGGGCATATCCGAAATAAACGCCGGCTCAGGACAGGAGACCTCGATAAAAGACCTGGCGCTCCTTGTAATTGAAGAGACAAAGTGCGGCCTCAGGCCAGAATATCGCAATGCAAGGAAGGGAGAGATATCGAGGTCATTTGCCGATATAAGTCTGGCAAAAAAGAAGCTTGGATGGTCTCCCGAGTACAGCCTTGAGAGAGGAATAGAGGAGACGGTGGATTACATCAAAAAGAGCGCTTGAACCCGGGTTTGGACGCTTTCGCACCTGTATTTTTCTGTTCGATGCGTTTTCAGTAGGCTCAGCGGAAAACCCGGATATATCCGGGCGAAGGTGCGGTCAATAGGGGCATCTGCCCGCGATAGAGATTATAGTCGGAGACTATAAATAGGGAAGTCGAATCAGGCCGTATGAAACTGAAGATTGACGGATGGGACCTCGGAATCACTTTCGCAGCAGCACATTTCATTCCGGGGCACCATAAATGCGCTCGGCTTCACGGCCATGTATATGCCATAAACTGCGAGATAGAGGGTGATGAGGCTGAGAACCACATGGTAATGGATTTCACGGTCATAAAGCGCTTTCTCAGAGATATAGCCGACACTCTGGACCATCATGTACTGGTTCCGGGGATAAAAGGGGACGCATCGGTGGAAGTGAGCGGGGATTCGGTGGATGTGAGAGTAGGTGAGAAACATTATGTGTTCCCGGCCGAAGACTGCGTTATT
>CAZQEG010000040.1:0-7079 GCA_964591575.1 uncultured Thermoplasmata archaeon | reverse complement strand
CCTCATAGAAAACTCCTAAATACATGCGCTCTATACAGCCCTATGAGCATCAGGAACTTCGATATCAAAGAGGTAGAAGCGAGGAGATTCACAAGGCCCGGAGAGCGCTTTTCGCAGATAAATGTGAATTTCAATGTGAGCATAACAAGCATAGAATCCGCAGGTGAGAAAACGGTGAACGTCGATTTCAGATTCACGGTGAACTATGCAGGCATAGGAGTTATGAGAATGGAAGGCTCCATAATTTACGAGGGAAATGTCGGGGAGATAACCGGCAGATGGGATAAGAACCACTCGATGCCTGACAGCATGGCGAACGAAGTGCACGGCGCAATAATGAGCAACTGCGTCGTCGAGGCGTTCATACTTTCAAGGGACCTGCACATGCCGCCGCCCCTACCTATACCGCACCCGAACTTCGGCAAGAAACAGCCGTCGAAGTCCAGCGGTGTGGAGGTCATGTGAGTGCTTTCAAGAGAGGAACTCGTGGAGGTTTCGGCGGTAACGGCAGCGCTCCTCGAAGCATCCGCTGACAAGCCTGGAAACGTGAGCCCCTCCCATTCCAAGGGAAATACGAGGTTCGAGCATTACATAGCTTCTTCCGCTGCGATAGGGCCGGAGATGAGAAGGATATCCACGGGAGAGCATTCTCTGGGACAGGGAATATTTCATGCGGTGAACCGCTCGATGTCCGTCCAGAAGGGAGGTAACGTCCATCTCGGAGTGATACTTATGTTCGGACCCATAGCATCGGCCGCAGGTTCCTCCGAATCTCTGGATCTGGCATCGCTTAGAAAGGAGATATCCGCCGTGCTTGTCTCAGCAACATATGAGGATACGGTGTATGTATACAATGCGATGAAGCATGCGGAAGCATCCGGAATATCCGAGGAGGCGCTTTCGGAGGATGCGCTCCGTATGATAATAGAAAAGCGGATGCCTCTGAGAGAATGGATGGCAGAGGGGAAGGATACCAACCTGATTGCCGGAGAATACTGTTCCGACTACGGAATAACCTTTGAAAATGCCCTGCCCGCGATTCTCGAAGGGCTTGATGAGAGAAAGACCATATTACATTCCGTGAGAGATGCTTTTCTCGAGCTGCTCTCGAAGTATCCTGATTCGCATATAGCAGGAACATTCGGGGATGAGACTGCAAAGGAGGTGAGCCGAAGGGCAAGGGAGGCACTGAAAAGCGGGGAAGAGTCCTCCGCAGCCGAATTAGACGGATATCTCAGAGAGAAGGGCATAAATCCCGGAACAACGGCGGATATAACGGCGGCGGCCCTCTATCTCGGAATTCTGAGCGGGGAGATATCCTTCTGAGAATCCTCGCCGGCAATCTCAAGATTCATATATACTGCGGTTTCAGTGAGCATGATGCCCGGAAAGATACGACAGCCGATAATAAGCGTTCTCGGCCATGTTGACCACGGAAAGACGACATTCTTAGACAGGATAAGGGGAAGCAGCGTGGTCAGGAGAGAGGCCGGCGGCATAACCCAGCACATCGGCGCGACGGAGGTTCCGATAGATGTTATATATAACATATGCCGTCCGATAATAGGGCAGAGGAAGTTCACGGTTCCCGGGCTGCTTTTCATAGACACTCCGGGCCACCATTCTTTTATCTCGCTCCGCTCCCGGGGAGGCTCTCTGGCCGATATAGCGATACTTGTCATAGATATCAACGAAGGGCTCATGCCGCAGACCATCGAATCCCTGAACATACTCAAAAAGAACAGGACGCCTTTCATCATACTCGCAAACAAGATAGACCGGATAGACGGATGGAATTCCCATGACGAGCCGTTCATCACATCCCTGCGGAAACAGACGGATAGGGGAAGGGCAAATCTCGACGAGAAGGTGTATTCCCTCATAGAGAGGCTGTACTCCCACGCTGTCCCTTCCGAGCGGTATGACAGGATATCGGATTTCACGAAGAATGTGGCGATAGTCCCGGGAAGTGCGAAGACCGGGGAGGGCATACCCGATGCGCTCCTCCTTGTCGTAGGGCTCGCTCAGAGATTTCTGGAGGAGAACCTTAAGACGGAAGAAGGCCCGGGGGAGGGAACGATTCTGGAGATAAAGCAGGAAAAAGGTCTCGGAACAACGCTTGATACGATAGTCTATTCGGGAATGATGAAAAGAGGGGACAGGGTCGTCGTATGGACAAAGAACGGCCCGATGAGCAGCAGGATAAAGGCAATACTCAAACCGAAACCTCTTGACGAGATAATGGACCCCAGGGAAAAGTTCGAGAGAGTCGGGTCGGTGAGTGCGGCATCCGGTGTGAAGATATCTCTTCAGGACCAGAACGACGGCATAATGGCAGGCACTACCATAAGGGTGATAGAGAAAGGAGAGGAGAAGAAGGCCATGGAAGAGATGCGGAGGGACTATGAACTCGGTATAGAGACCGAGGAGAACGGAGTAATAATAAAGGCCGATGCTCTGGGCTCCTTGGAAGCGCTGGCATTCGAGCTCAAAGCTCTTGAAATCCCCATAAGAAGGGCGGATGTGGGGGCTATATCCAGAAAGGATGTGGTCGACGCTGAGACGATTCAGGACCCGCTCAGGCGCGTGGTGCTCGGCTTCAATGTGCCTGTTCTGCCGGCAGCGAAGGAAAAGATTGCGGAGAGCGGTGCGAAGGTGTTTCTCAACAAGGTCGTTTACCGGCTGGTGGAGGAATATCAGGAATGGCTGGAGGAGAAGAAAAAGGAGCTCGATAGCAGGTCGAGGGAGCAGGTAACATATCCCGGCTCAATGATGGTTCTGCCTGATTATGTATTCCGCCTGAGCAAGCCCGCCATCGTGGGGGTGAGGGTTCTCGCAGGAAGAATAAGGCCGGATGAACGCCTTCTCAAGGAGGACGGCAGGGTTGTCGGGAGAATAAGGTCGATAAGGGATGGTGAGGAGACGCTCAAAGAGGCGAAATCCGGGCAGGAATTGGCGGTTGCCATAGAGGGGGTCACGGTTGGCAGGCAGATAAGGGAAGGAGATGTCCTTTATGTGAACCTCACGGAGGGAGATGCGAAAAAACTCAAGGAACTCGAACTGAACTACGACGAGAAAGAGGTCCTCGAAAAGGTCATCCAGATAAAGAGGAAGGAGGACGGTCTCTGGGGTATGTAGGGGTTTCATGGTTCTCCGGAGCGCACGCCCCCCCGAAAAGACCCGGCATTGGGAACGGAACGAGTCTGAGATTCTCAAGTGTGAGAGCAAATTAAATAAGAAGGGCAATTACTCCCCATGCTCACCCTGATACTCGCAGATGCGGAACTGGAGCTGATACCTCAGAGAATATGGGGACATCCCGCAGTGCTTGCATACACCGCCCGAAGGAAGAAAAAGGCGAAGATGTGCATACTCGACGCCACATACCACCACTCCGCTATGAAGAAACTCGAAGACGGCTCCAGGAGAGGAAGGCCGGACATAGTGCACATGTTCATGCTTCTTGCATTGGATTCGATAGCCAATCAGGAAGGCGAGGTCAGGATGGCGGTGCATACCAGAAATGACGAGATAATAGAGGTCAACCCTAAGACAAGGCTTCCTAAGCACTATGACAGGTTCGTCGGACTTATGGAGTCCCTCTACGATATGGGCGCAGTTCCCAGCAGGAAAGAGCCTCTTTTGGAGCTCACCTGCGGCTATCCTCTGAAGGAGTACATTGAGGACATAAAGGGTGATGAGGAGATAATAGCGATGTCTCCGGAGGGAGAAAAGGCGGGACCCGGCAGGATATTCTCAAAGAAAGGCGATTACATCGCGATAATAGGAGGATTTCCGGCGGGCGACTACCGCAGCCCCGTATATGATATTGCGGATAGAAAAGTTTCCATATATGATGGCATGTTGAAGGTATGGACGGTTACCGCAGAGGTGATAGCAGATTATGAGCGGCTTGGTTAGGCCTTCCATCGGTACACTTGCGGTTCTCGGGCTCAAAAGGCTCAGGATGAGTGCTCTCCCTACCACCGCATACATAATGCTCGGGGACAGATGCCGGTCGAACTGTTCTTTCTGCGCTCAGCGGAGGGACAATCCCGAAAACGACAGGCTTTCCCGCGTTATCTGGCCAGCATATGATAAAGAAGATATTATAAAGTCGCTGCTCGCTAAAAAAAGATTCTCGCGTGTATGCCTCCAGACCCTGGACTATCCGGATATGGTCGAGGATTCCATTGAGCTTTCGGAGCGCCTGAGAGGGCTTTACGATATCTCGGTCTCGATGGTTCCCGTTTCCGATAGGGATATGCGGAGGCTCAGGGACGCGGGTGTGGAATATCTGAGCATAGCGCTGGATGCGGCAAATCCTGAGATATTTCGAAAGGCGAAAGGGAAGGATGTCGGGAACAGATTCACATGGGAAGGGCATTGGAGCGCTCTGAGGCGGAGCGTGAGGATATTCGGGAAGGGAAACACCCACATCATAGTTGGCATGGGAGAGAGCGATGAGGATATTGTTGCGGCAATGGAGAAGCTGAGGTCCATGGGAATCGACACGGCACTTTTCGCATACACGCCGGTCAACGGGGGAGAATATCCGGATATTGGAAGATACAGGGCAATTCAGCTCGCACGCGCTCTGATATACTCGGGAGAGGACTGCGACTTTCATTTCGAGGACGGGAAGCTCAGAGATTTCGGTGCCGCCGAAAGGGCCCTGAAAAAGATGTCCGTGCGTGCCTTCATGACCTCGGGATGTCCGGGCTGCAACCGCCCCTTCTATAACGAAAGACCCGGAAAGGAGCTTTACAATTATCCCTATGCGATAGAGCGGAATATCGGAGAGAAGGGTCTGGAAAATGCCATCTCATATCTCCGTGCCCATTGAGCATCTATAAATAGATGGAAGCGATGGGATTTCCATGATTTCCGTGAGGTCACTCACGAAGCGATACGGGAAGATAAACGCTCTGCACAGCGTGGATGCCGATTTCAGGGACGGGGAGATAACAGCGATACTCGGGGAGAACGGTGCGGGAAAGAGCACGCTTCTGAAGATATGTGCGAACATACTCAAAGCCGACTCCGGAACGGTCACCGTGGACGGAATCGAACTCAAGGGAGATACTATAGAGGCCAGAAAAAGGATAGGCTATCTTCCGGAGATGCCGTACCTGTATGAGAGGCTGAGCGGCAGGGAATTCCTTTACTACATTGCGGAGATAAGGGGGCTGAAGGACTATGAGAGGGCGATTGAAGACCTTGCGGAAAGGATAGGAATCTCTTACTTTCTTGACTATGAGATTGGAACATATTCCAAGGGCATGAAGCAGAAGATATCCGTAATATCTGCGATAATGCACTCACCGAAGAATCTCCTTCTCGACGAACCGGTCTATGGTCTTGACCCGCTCACATCAAGAAGCCTTCAGAGATTCATAAAAGCCGGAAAAGGGACAACCGTTATAGCCACCCATTCCATTGACTTAGTAGAGAATCTGGCTGACAGGATATACATAATGAAGCGAGGCAGATTTGTTTTCTCGGGTCGGACCTCGAGCATCATCCAGAGATACGGAGGTGTGGAAAATGCATATTTCTCGATCATGGAATGATGTTCTCCGCATATATGCTGTGGAACTTACCGAAACCGGAAGAGAGCTGAAAAGGAACATAACGAAAAACAGGATCCTTTATGTATGGTTCTCAGTGATAGTGGTGTTCTCCGTCATAATGGCAGCAAGGATGACCGTTATCGAGGCCAATAGCGGCATGAAGGTCGATATGAAACAGCTCTTTTTCGCAGTTTTCTTCCTCTTCCTCATGAAAGCCGCGGGGGATTTCCACAGAAAGTACATAACATCGAAGCATCTCGAATACATCATGGCAGCCCCGACCAGCAGCATTAAAGTCTCAATTTCCGTGTTCAACCTGATATTCTGGACCGGTTTGGGTTTGTGGGCGGTATTCTCTTCGTCCTATATTATCTTTATATTGATATACGGCGGGAACATCGGATATCCCTTGCTTTATCTGAATTTTACCATGGGAATCATACTCTCCGAGATGCTGGGTGCGTCCGTAGCCATCTGGTATTTCGGGAATCACCGCGGGATGCTTCTGCCGGCGGTGCTCCTGATATCGGCACTTTGGTTCTGCAATACTCCGGTCTGCACATTTGCGGCCATCCTTTTCGGAGTCCCGTATCTTCTGTTCGGCCTTATGAAATCCAAATCAGCCTTCGGTTATTCCTCAAGGAAAAAGCTGAAGTCGCTGAGCTCCGGGGATGTAAGGATAAGGCGTCAGTCGGATGCTGTAAAATGGAAGGAGATGATTGTTCTCTGGAGGGACAGATTGATAATTAGCTTTCTGATAACTTCGGTAATAGTCGGACTTTCAACCGGATACATCGCAGGGCACATGGATATGAACCTCTTTCCATCCCAGATAAGACACAGAATAGCTCCTGCGATACCCGAGATTATGCTCATGCTGGGAGCGTATATCACAGCCGCATATTCCTTCGTGTTTCCCGGGCTGAACCTTTTCCTTTCGGAAGAGAGAACCATCTGGCTGCTGAAAAGCCTCCCTATAGGGGAAAGACCGCTGATTTCCGGGAAAGTCGCTTCTATGCTTCTCCCTTTCATAGCATCGATTCCGTTTCCCTTTTATTATATGGTGTTCCAGGGGCCGGAATACCTTGCAGAGGGGCTCATCATGCTTGTCTTCGCTCTTTTCACAGGTATCGCCGTATCCTTGCCCTTCGGAATAAAATATGCCGGCAGAAAATCGGATGTACTCCTGCTGTACACTGTTTCCGTCCTCTTCTTTGCGCTCCTCTCGGTTTTTGCCTATGCCTATCATTACTCCGCAAAACTGGGTTTAATCGGGGTGTTTTCTGTCATATTCCTGCTGGATTGGAGCGCTTTCATACTCTGGCTGTCGTTTGAGCTTTCTTCCAGCATGCTCTCGAAAAAAGACAGCGATGTGTAGGGTCTGGGGGGTGAGTCGTATGAATGAAGCTCACAACCGCAGCAAGATGCGGGGCACATCAGTCAAATATAGTCTCCGACCTAACTCTGTTAACTTATATCTCTGACAGAGAGGCTTCCTTAGGTCGG
>CAZQEG010000039.1:0-7134 GCA_964591575.1 uncultured Thermoplasmata archaeon | reverse complement strand
GCGCTCTCAAATCGTCCATGGGTGGTGGATAAAAAAGAGGTATATGAGGGTTTGGAAAGAGGCGTGCGGATTCTCTCGGAGGGCGGTCATTTATAGTCTCTTTTTTGTTCTCCGCTTTAGGATGTCAGAATGTGTTCTTTTGTGATTCCGTAAATCATCAGATACACCCAGGCCGAGATTGCGGATGCGCCTATGGTCTCGGGTATGGCTATTGCGCTCCATTTCGGTATCAGGACCATGGAGAATGCCACAGCCAGTATCAGAAGGCTGATAGAACCGTAAATACCATTCTTCTCGATTATCAGAACCGTGCCGAAGACTGCTATGCTTGCGGCTCCGAGGATGTAGAATGATAGGGATATTGCAAAATGTGGGGCCGTGCCTTCCGGAAAGATTCCAATGAGGGCAAGGAAGACAGATGCGGCAAAGAATAGGGAGGAACCCGCCTTTTCTCCCATACCATCCGATATCGAAAGGAGGTAATAGGAAAATAGGAGTGCCAGTAAACCACTGAGTATTAACCCTGCGCAGAATATCCAGTTATCTCTCACCCCGAGAGCTCCGAGATCGGAGAGCGCATTGGCAGAGAAGGAGAACCACGGATGTGTCAGTATGGCAGCGGCTATGAAGACAAAGCTCGTAAGAGGTGCGGCAGCACCGGCAAGAACACCGGTTCTCGTATTCATATGCCCACATCTTCCGGTGTAATATTATTTTTTCCTTCGCCTTTTGAAGGATTCACCGGTTGTACCAACGTTATTACACAGAATTTCCCAATCTCCGAAAGATATATATACTTTGAAGACAATGGAGAAAATGAGCAGCGAAACTGCGGGATGTGAGAGTATGAAGAAAAAAGTCAAGTGGGGCATAAGAAAAAAAGCGTCTGCCGTTGCCATTTTGCTCATACTGGTACCTGCGGTTTTCATCGTTCTCGTAAGCTATTCCTATGAAGGGGTGATAGAGAACGGTGTCAGGGTGGAAACATATGCGGCTCTGAAGAACACCACCATAAACGATACCAGAAACCTGAACCTTAACGCAACCGACGTACTGGATAATTATCTTGGAACGATATCCCTCGAAGCGCAGAGCGCCGGCAGGCTCGTGAGCCACGAGCTTGGAAGGGACCTGCAGGATGTGGATTATGCATGGGAAAGCGAATATCTACTCGAACAGCTCAATAAAACGATGATAAGCGAGATAGCGGATGGGAATCTGAGCAATGAAAATTATACAGAGATGGTGGATACGGCAGGGGCCGCGAATGTGAGCCGTGCGGTGTACTATCTTCTGAATACCCCGTCTCTGAACTATTCTTCCGATCATGTGAATGCGAGTGCATATGCTGCCATAAGAGCCTTGGAAGATAACCTTTCAATGCACAACAGCACCGCACTTTCCGATTTTCTATACTCCGTCATGCTTCCCGAATATCGGGCGGACTTGGATTACATAAAACCGGTGGGGGATATGCTCTATTATTTCAGAGGTAATCCGGATGTCCTCCAGTCATATTTCACCTCGGAGGATTCCGGCTTCACCGTCCTGACGCCGATACCGAACAAAACCGGATTCTCGCCCCTTTTCAATGCGCATGTCAGAACATGGTATGTGAATGCCAAGGAGGAGGGAAAGCCCGTGTGGTCATCTGCATATGTTGACGAGATAACGGGCTGCCCCATGGTGACATATTCGGTTCCCGTGTATTCCGACGGAAAACTTCTCGGTGTGGTGGGGTTTGACCTCCTCCTCTCGGAGATAACCGAAAAGACAAGGCAGTTCTATATCTCAAACAGCAGTTTTGCATTTGTCATGGACAGCAGCGGCATCGCTTTGGCATATCCGTCTCACGGAATTCTCGGGGATTCCCTGACATCTGGCGATTCCGTATTTAACAGGACAATGAGTTCCATTCTCGGCTCGGAGAGAGGAATCGTGAATACCACGCTTGGCGGAGATAACTATATGGCGATTTACTCCACCATCGGGGGCACGGGATGGAAATTTGTCAATATGCTCAACCTATCCGAACTGCACGGCAAATCCAGAGACATAGCGGAGAACGAGGGCCAAACAGTGTTCCGCGGTATAATGTACATAATAATGATAGAGACAGCGGTCGGACTCATAGCTTTTGTAGTTGCTTTTCTTCTCGTTGATTCCTATGTCAGAATGGTGGAAAGGCTTACGGAATATGCGGACGAGGTGAGCCGCGGCAATTTCGCTGTCACCGTAAATCTTCGTTCGGAGGATGAGATAAAGAGGCTTGAAACTGCCGTAAAGAGGCTTGTGAACAGCTATAGGGTGGCCATGGAACAGATTGAGAAGCGAGAAAATGAAGTCGAAGATAGAAAGGATAACTGATATCGTGGTCGAATATGCGGGCCCCATCGCAAAATACATCGTCAGAGCGGAGATTAGGAAGATGGGCTATACGGAGAGGGATTTTCCCGACACAAAACTTTCGCTTCTCGTAAGAAAGGTCGTAAGCGAGGCCATAATAGACCCTGATTGGAAGGAGATGTGCATGCGGCGAATCTACCGCGAGGTTCTCAGGAAATAATATCATCTTTTGTCGATTGCTCCTTCGTCATCTTTAAATAGATGTTTCTTACTCGCTTTTCATGCATGAAGAGCTCAAGGAAAAGATAGCCGGCGAAATCGCCATGTCAGATTCTCCCGGCTCGACGATAAAGAAATGGAGAGAAGAATTTAAAATATCTCAGCAGGAACTCTCGAAGAAGATGGAAATATCCCCGTCTATGATAAGCGACTACGAATCCGGAAGGCGGCGCTTCCCAAGAACCCTGACCGTTATGAAAATAGTGAATTCTCTCATAGAGATAGACATGGAGCGCGGGGGAAAGAATGTGAACAGGTTCACGTTCAACAAGATAAACGATGCCATAATAGACATAAAGGAGTTCTCAGGCGGAGTGCCGATAGACGACTTCGTGGATGCGATTCACGGGACGGTGATGAACTCGAACTATGATGCCGAGAAGCCTCTTTACGGATATACGATGCTCGACAGCATAAAGGCCATAATATCGATGAGCGCTTTCGAGTACATCAGGATATACGGCTGGACGACGGAAAGGGCCCTTCTTTTCACCTCTGTCACATACGGGAGGTCCCCCATGATAGCGGTGAGGGCCAATCCGCTCAAACCGGCGATGATAGTCTATGTAAGGCCGAAAGGCATGGATGAACTTGCGGTCAAGATAGCGGATATAGAGCGCATACCGCTTGTAAAGACGCCGCTCACGGAAAAGGACCTCATGGAGAGGTTGCGAAGACTGGAGGTATAAAATGAAAGCAGGAATAGTCAGCTATGGTGCGTATGTACCGAGATACAGGATAAAACCTGAGGAGATAGGAAAGGTATGGGGCGAGGACGGTGCTGCCAGAGGCAAGGCGCTCGGCATAGGCTCGAAATCCGTCCCTTCGCCGGACGAGGATGTGATAACCATCGCAGTGGAAGTTGCAAGGAGCGCTCTCCTGCGCTCCGGGATAGACCCGCAGGAGATAGGTGCGATATATTCCGGCTCCGAGTCCCACCCATATGCGGTAAAACCCACCGCCACTGTTGTTTCCGAGGCGATAATGGCAGCGCCGGACCTAATGGCAGCGGATTATGAGTTCGCATGCAAGGCCGGAACAGCGGCGCTTCAGAATGTCGTAGGTCTTGCGGAATCGGATATAATAAAGTACGGGATGGCGATAGGAGCAGACACATCGCAGGGAGCCCCCGGAGACCCGCTGGAATACAGCGCTTCCGCCGGCGGTGCCGCATATATAGTCGGGAAGGAAAGGGTCATAGCGGAGATAAACGGGATGTATTCCTACACCACCGACACACCGGACTTCTGGAGGCGAGAAGGGCAGCCATATCCCAGCCACGGCGGCAGATTCACCGGAGAGCCCGCATATTTCAGGCATGTCATGACCGCAGCGAGGAGGATGATGGAGAGCATGGGGACCGAGCCCTCCGATTACAATTATGTGGTGCTCCACCAACCCAATGGAAAGTTCCCGAGAAGGGCTGCCAAGAAACTCGGTTTCACTCCCGAACAGCTCGAGACCGGCCTGCTCACCCCGAGAATCGGAAACACATACTCGGGAGCGGTACCGCTTGGGCTTTCCGCAGTGCTGGACATCTCAAAGCCCGGGGACCATATACTTGCGGTCTCATTCGGTTCCGGTGCGGGTTCGGATGCTTTCGATATAACCGTGACCGAGGGGATTGAGGATTTTGACAGGAGCAAAGGGCCGCTTGTCTCGGAAATGGTGGAGAAAGAGATATTCATAAACTACTCGACATATGTGAAATATAGAAAAAAGATAAGAAGAAAGGGGGATTGAGCATGAGAGATGTTTATATCATAGGCGCAGGGATAACGAAGTTCGGAGAGCTCTGGGAGCGCTCTTTCAGAGATATCGGAATAGAGGCCGGTGTGAAGGCGATAAACGACTCGGGAATATCCGGCGATGATATCGATGCCCTTTACATAGGGAATATGTCGGCGGGGGCCTTCGTGAATCAGGAACATGTGGCGGCACTCATAGCCGATTATGTCGGGCTGGCTCAGTCATCCCATCTGCCTGCCACGAGAATAGAGGCTGCCGGTGCATCCGGTGCTGTTGCGTTCAGGGAAGCTTTCCTTTCCATAGCATCGGGGATGAACGACATAGTTGTGGTCGGCGGGGCCGAGAAAATGACAGACATAGGCGACGAACTGGCGAATGCCATTCAGGCGATGGCGATAGACCAGGAATGGGAGACCGTCTTCGGAGCCACATACGCGTCGCTTCATGCAATGATGGCCAGAGCGCATATGGAAAAGTACGGAACCACGAGGGAGCAGCTCGCCATGGTCTCCGTTATAAATCACAGACACGGTGCTCTGAATCCGAACGCTCAGTTTCGCAGGGAGATAACCGTGGATACTGTTCTCAGATCTGGATATGTGGCCGAACCTCTGAGGGTCTTCGATATGTGCCCGCTTTCCGACGGTGCGGCGGCGCTGGTCCTCGGTTCCAAGGAGGCTGCCGAGAAGTTCTCGGAAAGGCCGATAAAGATAATGGGCGTAGGTCAGGCATCGGATACGATAGCGCTCCACGACAGGAGGGACATAACGACTATGGATGCAACGGTCTATGCGGCGAAGAGGGCGTACGACATGGCAGGAATAAAGCCGGAGGACATAGATGTCGCTGAGGTCTACGACAGTTCCACGATATCCGAGATAATGGCGATAGAGGACCTGGGCTTCTTTGAGAAGGGAAAAGGAGGAAAAGCGGCCGAAGAGGAGAGAATAGCCCTTGGAAACGAGATTCCCGTGAACACCTCCGGGGGACTTAAGTCCAGAGGGCATCCTGTCGGAGCCACAGGGGTTGCCCAGATAGTCGAGATTGTGGAGCAGCTCAGAGGTGAGGCCGATAAAAGGCAGGTGAAAGGGGCCGAGACAGGTCTCGCACATGCGATAGGCGGAACCGGTGGAACGGCTGTTGTGAGCATCATGGGGGTATCAAAATGAATATGCCGAGATTCTGGAGAGAGATACAGGGAAGATATAATCTGGTCGGAAGCAGATGCGGAAACTGCGGCGAATATTTCTTTCCGAAGAGGGATATATGCCCGAAATGCCATAGAAAGAGCATAGGGAAGATGGAGACCGTGAGATTCAAAGGAACCGGAAAGGTTGTCTCATACAGCATAGTCCACGAGCCTCATCCTGCCTATTCCGACATGAGACCGTATGTTATGGCGATAATAGAGCTTGATGAAGGCCCGAGGCTCACGGCGCAGATAGTGGACTGCGAACCGGAGGACGTGCATACCGGAATGAGGGTGAAGGATACCTTCAGAAAACTTGCCGAGGATGGAAAGGAAGGCGTCATCTTCTACGGGTACAAGTTCAGGCCGGAGTGAATCCATGAAAGACATCAGGGTTGCGATAGCCCAGTACAGGTCGGAAGCTCTCGAGAAAGATAGAAATCTGAGAAAGATGGAGGAAGCGGTGGAAGATGCGGCCGCAGAAGGCGCTGACCTTCTCATATTTCCGGAGCTCTTTCTCACCGGTTACAATATCAGGAATGAGGTATTCCGGCTTGCGGAGGGCAGAGATGGCAAAAGCGTGGAAAGTATGGCAAAAACGGCCGCAGAGCACGGCATGCACATCATATTCGGAATGCCTGAGAGAGACGGGGACAGAATATACAATTCGGCGGTTCTGATAGACCCGGATAGCGATGTTGGCATATACAGGAAGGCTATGCTTCCGAACTTCGGAGCATTCGAAGAGGCGCTGTATTACACGCCCGGCAGAGAATTCCCTGTGTTTCATACGGGAATCGGCGTGATAGGCATCAGCATATGCTATGATATATTTTATCCCGAGATAAACAAGATATACGCTGCGAAAGGCGCCGAACTTCTGGTGAACATATCGGCATCTCCGAGCATAAGCAGGGCTCTCTTCGAGAAGGTGCTTCCAGCTAGGGCAATAGAAAACGGTGCATACATGCTCTATTCCAACAATGTCGGGACCCAGATAGGTCTTGTATTCTGGGGAGGCTCCAGAGTTATAGGGCCGAAGGGAGAAGTGCTTGCAAAGGGCGAGCCGTATAAGGAGGAGCTGGTCGTTGCGGACCTGAAAGCCGATGAGCTCAGGCTTGCAAGGCAGTACAGGCCCACCATGAGAGATACGCGCCCCCAGATACTCGAAGAGCTATACAAGGTATGGAGAGATTTCTGAACGCTTGGAGACAAATCCTCCCTTGCAAACCTATTTTAAGAGCCAAGCCAATGCTGCATCGTGGAAAAGCATCCAGATATTCCGGCGTGGGTCACTCCCGAGACATGCATCAAGTGCAAAGGCGCCAAGAACCTGTGCGGCCTCGGATACTGTCCGATACTCCAGAAAGCTACGGAGGCATTTCCGAAGATAGAGATAAAGGGAAAGGAGATGTTCGGCTCCTCGCCGCCCTCGATATTCGTCGGCCGTTACGGATATCCCAAAGTATATGCCGGACCGGTGCTGCCGCCCTTCGTTTCTAAGGATGTTGAGATACTCGGGCTTTCTTCAAGGCTTTACGGCATGCAGATAAGCGACATAATCGGGAAGC
>CAZQEG010000038.1:0-7572 GCA_964591575.1 uncultured Thermoplasmata archaeon | reverse complement strand
TCCTTAAGCGGGTCCCCTACGGTATCTCCCGTGACTGCGGCTTTGTGGTTCTCGGAGCCCTTTCCGCCGTAATTGCCCTTTTCGATGTATTTCTTGGCGTTGTCCCATGCTCCTCCGGCATTCGCCATAAAGACAGCAAGAACAAAACCGGCACCCAGAGAGCCTATGAGCAGGCCGATGAGCGCGGAAATTCCGAGCAAAAGGCCGACCACCAGCGGAACCACTATGGCTATCGTGGCAGGCCCTATCATCTCCTTTTGGGCTGCTTTTGTGCTTATGTCGACAGGCTTGGTATAATCCGGCTTGACACCTTTCTTCCCTTGGAGAAGCCCGGGAATCGTTCTGAACTGCCTCCTTACCTCTTCCACTATCTTCTCGGCGGCCTTTTCGACGGCACCCATCGTCATGGCACAGAACACGAATGGCAGCATAGCGCCTATGAAAACACCGGCTATAAGCAGGGGATTCAGCACGTTCAGATGGTATATGTCCATAATCTTAGAGTAAGGTATGCTCGATGCGCTCCCGAAGCTGCTGTGGAGTCCGCCTATGTTGTGTTCCCAGCCGAATCTCTTGATTTCGTCCATGAAAGCGGATATGAGCGCAAGAGCTGTTAATGCTGCCGAACCTATGGCAAATCCCTTTCCGGTTGCAGCTGTTGTGTTTCCGAGGGAATCGAGTGCATCTGTCCTTTCCCTCACATACTCGGGCTGGTGTGTCATCTCCGCTATTCCGCCGGCATTGTCAGCCACCGGTCCGTAGGCATCGGTGGAAAGCGTTATTCCCAGGGTCGAGAGCATCCCTACGGCCGCTATCCCTATTCCGTAGAGTCCCATCTGCGGCTTGTCCATAGTACCTCCGGCGAAGAAGAAGCTCATGAGTATGGCAATAGCAACCGTAAGAACGGGTATCGCCGTGCTCAGCATGCCGACCGAAAGACCCCTTATGATGACCGTGGCGTGACCTGTGATGGATGCCTTGGATATGGACCTCGTCGGTTTGTAATTGTCGCTGGTGAAGTACTCGGTGCTGAAGCCTATGATTATCCCGGCCATAGTACCGGTCACAACCGCGCCCCATACGCCGACATAATCTTGGCCGAGAACCTCTGTTATCACCAAATAGCTGAACACCAGAATAAGGATGGTCGTTCCGTATATGCCCTTTCTAAGGGCCCAGAGCAGCTCTTTCTGAGTGGCTTTCTCCTTTGTGCGAACAAAGAAGGTGCCTATTATACTTGACAGTATACCGACAGCGGCCATTATCATCGGTATCGTAACAAAAGCGAGCATTGCGGAGTTCTCGCCCCCCAGGGCGTTCTTGGCACCCGTGGAAAGGCTCAGGGCCGCGGCAGTCCCCAAGGCCATTGTGGCCACTATGCTTCCGACATAGCTCTCATAGAGGTCTGCACCCATTCCTGCGACATCGCCCACATTGTCCCCGACATTGTCCGCTATCACAGCAGGGTTCCTCGGGTCATCCTCGGGTATTCCGGCCTCCACCTTGCCGACGAGGTCTGCACCCACATCCGCTCCTTTTGTGTATATTCCTCCGCCGACCCTTGCGAAAAGGGCCATTGTGGATGCTCCCATCTCGAATGTCAGCATCGCTGCCGTGACCTCGTTCAACGGAAGAAGGAAGACATATCTCAGGAGATAGAACCATACGCTGAGGTCCAGAAGACCCAGCCCGACCACCATGGAACCCATTACCGAGCCGCTGGAAAAGGCTATTCTGAGGGCCTTGTTGAGGCTCTGCCTCGCGCCGTTGGTTGTTCTTGCATTGGATTTCGTGGCTATCCACATCCCAACATAACCGCTCAGTCCGGAGAAGAAACCGCCGGTGAGAAATGCGAAAGGAACGAATATCGAGAGATATCCGCCCCATGCCACAGCCAGAAGTAAGAAGAACATTATGGTGAAGAATACTGCCACCGCGGTGTACTGCCTTTTGAGATATGCTTTTGCGGCGATATGTATCGCATGGGAAACCTCTTTCATCTCTTCGGTGCCTTCGCTCTCCTTCAGAACCTTCCATGTGAGGTAGGTGGCGAAAATCAGGGCTATTACGGAACTCAGTGGTGCAAGATAACTCAGATCCAAACTATCACCTGCGGGCGCATTCGACTTTTGCTTATATAGTTTTTCCCAAAAAACACTATAGTTAGTCAAAAAAAGAATTTGATATCATTTATATATAAATTGATTATCCTATTTCCGAGGGAAAAACTTAATACTTGCTCCCATATTATGTATCATGCCTGACATATGGACAGAGAAATACCGCCCAAAGAACCTTGATGAGGTGGTTGGACAGAAGAATGTAGTGAGAAGGCTGAAGTCATACGTGAAAACAGGAAACATGCCGCATCTGCTTTTTTCCGGCCCGGCAGGTGTGGGGAAGACAACCTGTGCCATCGCTCTAGCCAGAGAGTTCTTCGGGGAGAACTGGAGGAACAACTTCTATGAGCTGAATGCCAGCGATGACAGGGGGATAGGCATCGTTCGCGTCAATATAAAGGAATATGCGAGGACGGCGCCGTTCGGGGGTGCGGCTTTCAAGATGATATTTCTCGATGAGGCGGATGCCCTCACATCAGACGCTCAGGCCGCCCTTAGAAGGACCATGGAGAGATACTCGGGAACGTGCAGGTTCATTCTATCCTGCAATTACTCCTCCAAGATAATAGACCCGATACAGTCGAGATGTGCGGTATTCAGGTTCACCCGTGCCACTGAAGACGATGTTCTGCTTTATCTAGGCAGAATAGTGGAATCCGAGGGCATAAAGATAGACAGGGGAGCGCTCGGCCAGATAGCCCTGGTCTCCGAGGGGGATATCAGAAAGGCTGTCAATACCCTGCAGGTGGCAGCTTCCTTTGCCGAGGGAAAGGAGATTTCTCTCAAGAACATATATGAAGCGACGGCGATGGCGGACCCGGAGGATGTTAGAAATATGCTCGGATTTGCCCTTGAAAGAAGGTTCAAAGAGGCAAGGAAGATACTCGACGGCCTCCTGATAAATCAGGGCCTCTCCGGAGAGGACATAATAAAGGCGATACACAGGACGGTGATGGATGACCCTGGAATAAAGGAGGAGAAAAAGGCTCTGATGCTCAGGAACATCGGGGAGGCGGATTTCAGAATGGTGGAGGGCTCGAATCCGAGGATTCAACTGGAGGCACTGCTGGCCTCGTTCGGGATCATATGAGGCTCATATCCACCAATTCAAGGCTCTGAACCCCATCTATGGACCTAAGCTTCTCCTCGAGTTCACCGGATTTTCCTGACTTGTCCTCCATTATTATTGCGACTTCCAGAGCCTTCAGTCCGAATGCCACAGGCTTCTCGTCTGCTCTGTTGAGCTTGGCGCCCACCGATTCTGCGGATTCCTCCACCTGTGCTTTCAGCGATTCCATGTCCATTTCCGGGCTTTCCGGCATTATCCGGTATATCATCGCCACATCTCCCATTCAATCACCTCACGGACCGACAAAGCCGCATTCCGGGCAGACATATTCGACACTCTGGTCTCTGCAGTGCTTACACCTTCCTATCAATGCTTTACCGCAATTAGGGCATAGAAAGGCAGTATCGCCATCGTTCGTGAGCTTTATTCCGCATGAACTGCATCTTGCTTCCATATGGATTCCTCATCCCGCCATCCTAAATTGATATAAATAGTTTGGGAAAACAGGTGGCAATTCATTTAAGCATCCCCATTTACCGCTGTGAAGATGGAGCCGGTAAGCGGCAGGAGAGCGCTCCTCATATCCGGAGAAAGGAGAGCGCTGGTCATAGCGGACCTCCACATAGGCATCGAGTACGCTCTGGAGCGAAAGGGCATCAGGATACCTTCTCAGTGGAGGGCCATGGCCGAAGAGGTAGCGGATATGCAGCGAAAGGTATCCGCGGATGTCCTCATAATCGACGGAGACCTTAAACACGGGATAAAGGCCGGAAAAAGGGAAATCAGGGACACCCGGGCATTCCTGAGTGAGACGAGCGCTCTTTTTGGTGAGGTATACCTTGTAAAAGGGAACCACGACGGCGGGCTGCAGTATGAGGTCAGGGATATCGTTAATATGATAGGCTCATCCGGTTTCGTGTTCGACGATGTCGGGATATTCCACGGGCATGCGCGGCCGTCAGAGGAAGTTATGGGTGCGGATGCGCTTGTGATGGGGCATATGCATCCGTCCGTCAGGTTCGTCGACAGGCTCGGGAACTCCCAGAGCGAGCCCTGCTGGATAAAGGGAAGATACGGGGACAGAGAGATTGTCGTCATGCCTGCTATGAACAGGTTCTACGGGGGATCCGCTGTCAACGAGGGGGAATTTCTCGGGCCTGTGCTGAGGTCGAAGGATTTTGCCGCCGAAGACGCCGAGATATACCTTCTGAACGGAACTTACATGGGAAAAATGGGAAAAGAGGGGCATAACCCCTCTGAGGTGGTTGGGATAGGGTGACGAGCGTTTTGCCCGTAAATCTACCTTTTCCTCCAAGGATATATAGTCTTTGGTACAAAATCTCCGCTATTGCCCCCGCTCGCAGGAAAAAATTAAATATAGGGAGTGCATCCATCCCTCGGGGAATACAATTGAAGAGCGCAATGTTCGAGAACCTGTTCAAGGACCTTAAAAAGCACGAGGCACTTGCATGTGTAATAGCTTCCAGCAGAGGTATGCCGGTAGCATGGTTCGGGCTGGACAAGAAGAGCGTGGATATATTCTCATCGCTATCAGCGGCAATGCTGGGAGCCGCAAAGGTTCTGCACAAGGAAGCGGATATCGGCTTTCCTGAGATCGTTCTCTCTCAGGCAAAGGATTCTTTCATCATCTTCAGGGGCATAGATGACAGGCTCGTCCTCGTGGTTATGGGCAGAGGGAATGAAAATGCCCTGTCAGATGGTATCGAAAAGGCTTTGAAAGATTTCAGAGGTGTTGTGATATGAAAGAGGTAAACATACCGAAAGAAGTTAAGGAATTCTTCAGGAAGGACGGAAGCAGATCGCTTCTCATAAAGGGTGCCGCAGGTACCGGTAAGACCACCCTTGCTCTCCAGATAATGGAGGACTTGGGAAATCCGGAGTCGAGCTTCTACCTCACGACAAGGGTCTCGGACGAGGCTCTTTTCATGCAGTTCCCGTGGCTGAAAGAGGAAGAGATGAGAAGGAAGATAGTGGATGCGGGAAAGATACTTCTGGAGACGCTTTACGGCAGAAAAAAGAAGGTGTATGAGGAGATTCCGCCGGAAAAGGAGGAGCAGATAGAGAGCGCCAGAAAGTTTCTGAAGAATATTTCCGAAACACCTGTGCACGAAAGGACGGAAAGGTCGCAGCTAAACCACATCTTCGCCAAATACGGAAGAATACCCGAGATAGAATACACCTATGACCGAATAGATACCATCCTTCCGCAGAAGGCCATGCTTGTCATAGACAGCATAGAGGGCCTGACCCACAAGCACAGAACCGACCCGGAAGATTTTATAATGATGCTTCAAAAGGACCTGGTGGAGGCATCCAACACCGATGTGATATTCGTGCTGGAGAAGGACGAGGCCATGGACCTCGAGTATCTCGTTGACGGTGTGGTGGACCTCTCGTTCTATGTCACGGAATCAAAGAGAGTCAGGGAGATAAGACTGGAGAAATTGAGGTCGATAAAGATATCCCAGCCGAACTATGTGTTCACCCTCAACCGCGGCAAGTTCAGAAGCTTTGACATGGAGGATTCTATAAGCGATAAAAAGACATCTTGGGAACCCATAGTTGAAAAGGAGGGATATTACAGCACTGGCATCGAGGATCTGGACAGGATACTCGGAGGAGGATATATCCCGGGGAGCTACAACGCCGTCGAACTCGGGGAAAATGTCTCGCTCGAGGATTATTACCTGCTGGTACGGCCGATATGGCTGAACTTCCTGACCCATGACAGAGGAATCGTGGCGGTTCTTGTGGGCGGTGATACACCGGAGAATGTGAGAAAGGATGCGATCTCCTATCTCGACCATGATAAAACCGAGGAATATGCCCGAAAATATGTTCGGATAGTGGACTACTTCTCGGAAAAAGACCCGCGTCCGTATGTTATGCCAATGGCGGGAAAAGAAAGAGAAGAGGTTCTGGAGATGTACGGCAGCAATCTCAGGGAGCTTAGAGGAAGCGGCAACAGGCCTCTGATGGACTATGTAGGGTTCGACACCATCGAATATCTTCGGGGTGACACAATAGCGATAAAAGACCTTCTCAGCAGCGTGGAAAGAACAAAGAAATCTGAGGACATAGGGCTCTGCGCCGTTAGGCCCGGGCTCAAGCTCGGTCAGGAGATAGCCAACCTTGCGGATACGTATATAAGGCTCTTCGTAAAGGACAGAGTACTGTTCCTCTACGGTGTGAAACCGAAAACCGGAATATATGCGGTCATAGTGGATGAGGACAGAGGAATGCCCTATGTGCGGCTCGAGCCGGAGGTCTGAGAGAACTCCCTTATCACTTTATCCTTTTTATATAATGGCATTATCAGATATTTCGGATGTTTGCTGAGGTCCACAGGCGCTCTTCTGAATTCGGAGGGCTCGAGGAAACCCGCTTTTTTAAAGAACTCCTTTGCCTCCTCCGTAAGCGGTTTGGTTATCATATATCCGCTGGTCTCTTTCAGGGAAAGAACGAGCATCTTATACCCGAGCCCTTGTCCGCGAAGGCTGGGAAGCACCTCAATCGCTCTCAGAACATACACCGGCATCCCGTCTTTCGAGCCTTCGCCCCATTCTTCCACATATACCCAGCCTTTTACGGTACGCTTGTCCAGAGCGGTCATGAGAATCGGCCTCGGAAATTTTCTGAGCCACATCTTGAAAGCCTGTTGGTATCCTATTATGCCAAGTCCGTGAAAGAACTCAAATCCATCATCTTCTTCGGGGATATCGAGATTATCAACCTCGCCCGGTCTTTCAAGGCATGAAAAGGAAATTCCCTCGGTTTTATAAATGACCCTCAAAATCTCACCATAAAAATGGTAAAGGGTTTATTCCGTGTATACTATCCACACGCTGGCGTTGTTCCTCATTATCATGTTCAGCATCGTCTGGGATATTCCGGCCTTTTCGAGAAGTATCGGCAGCCATTCGTCCGGTGCCACCCTCTTGGTGCCTTCCGGTGCCACAGTTGCGATGTGTGCCACCCTGAGCTGCTTTCCTTCCACCTTTATCCTTTTTCCCATCTCTGTCCTGTATGTCTGGATAATGATGTCCTGACTGTCTATTGCTCCGGGTTTCACTATGGAGTTGTAGTACTCTGCCACCTCGTAGTGGATGCTTGCGAAAGTTCCAATTCTCTTGGTATATTCCATCCATCCTCTGAGGAACGGCGACTCCACGGTAACAACGCAGTTCTTTGTCGGCATCTCCACATCTTCGAAGGTTGACAGGGCCGAATCTCCTCTTTTCAGGGCTTCCACGAAATCTTCCCATGTCTCGTATTCCTCTTCCGGCATGCTCTTTGCCAGTGCGGTTGCAAGGCTCATGAGGTATGTGTTCATCCCTGCGGCTCCCTGTTTGTCCGCTATGT
>CAZQEG010000037.1:0-7623 GCA_964591575.1 uncultured Thermoplasmata archaeon | reverse complement strand
ACCTTGCGGAGAGCGCTCTTCCCGAAGAAGAGAGCAGATAAACCCATTTATTATTTTTTATTTATATATTAGCAATATAAATCAGTTTTTCTCGTATTCATAAAAATCTATACATTTCTATCACGCATCCAAATGCGTACACCGGACATTCTTAGGTAAACCGCATCTGTCAGTCCAAAGATTTAAAAAGAATATCTCCCTTGCACTGGCGGTTATGACAGATAAGAGCAGATGGTATGACCGAGCAGGAGCGAAGCACCCCCTGACAATGGAGGGAGACTGCTCTCGCTTGCCTTTCAATCACGCACTGGAAATGGAGTATTTTCTCGTAACCAATCGGGGAAAGAAGCTCGGGCACGGTGCGGTCGAAAAGATATATGGAAAGATAGTCGATTCGGACCTCGGCCGCATTCTCCAGAAAAGGATGCCCGCCGAATACAAGAAAAAGATGATAGATATATACTGGGGGCAGTCCAAAGGCTCCACATACGATGCGCTGAAGATAGACTACGATGTCAGAGGAAAGAAGGTAAGCAACGAGCTGGTATCCATAGACCGAAATGTCGTGGAATGGCCGGTTCTGGAGATTGCAACGCCGCCGGCGGATTCGTTCTATGAACTGGCATGGTGGACCTCTGCGCTCATAAGCCTAATCGTCGAAAGGTTGGATGAGATAAATCTGAAGGTATATATTATGGCGGCAGGGTCGAATCCGTATGAGGACCTTCAGGAGGCCATGAGAGGGGAGTCTTTTCCCACATGCGGCGACCACCACCACATAGGCATACTGATGGACCCTGATTCCGGCGAGCAGAGAGACATCCTGACGAACTTCTACCACCTGATGAGAATGTTCCTTCCCAATATAGCGATTCTTTCCGCAAATTCTCCCTTCATAGACGGGAGGATAATGGGACGGATAAGATATGGCGATTATGACGCCCCATTCCCGGGAAGTGTAAGGAGTCTAAGGATAATGCATAATAAAAAGCATCTCTGCAATTTCAGTGCGGGAGAGTATGTACCATATCTGAAGAAAGGCTGGCAGGGCCCGGATTACTTCATAAGTGAGTTCAAGAAGCAGAACAACTCCTTCAGAACGAACACCCACTTCCTCGATATGGATCCTTGGTCTCCGTCCAATCACACCACCGAGATCCGTATATCGGATTCACAGCCGAGCGTTGCGAGAAGGGTTGGCGTAGCAATGATAATTCAGGCAATAGCACTTAAAGCAAAGCACATTGCCGAGGGCGAGCAGATAAGTCCGGCGCTCAGAAGGGCGATGAAGGCCCCCAACAGAGAGCTTTTTGACATGAAGAAGGTGGCAGCTCAGGGTGGAAACTGGTTCAAACCCAGAAAACCATCTCTGTTCTCCAACAATCCGAAGAAACTGAAGTACTCCAGGTTCTCCGAGCCCGTGTTCTCAGATACCACGCTGGAGATGCTGCATTTCCTGAGCCCCATCTTCAAGGAGATGAAACTCACATACTCTCTGTTTCTCAATCCCATAAGGGCTTCCGTATATGCGTGCGGTGGAAACGGCTCCTCCCTTGCGCAGTACTGGATGCTCGATTATGCACGGAACGGTTCAGATATGGAAAAGGTCGTCAAGCACATGATAAAAGCGACGAGGAACGGAAGGAACATGTGGTATGACCCGATGACCTATCATCCCGTAACATGCGAGGAGGCTCTCGGAGGTAAGGGAAGTGCTGCTGGTAAGAGATGAATACGACCAGACACACTCTTTCATCATGGTCGATGCCCACACCCACATAAAGGTCGAAGGCCTTAAAGGGCTGCTTCCCACTGAGTTCATAAGCAGGTACCATCAAACGATAAAGGAGCTCGTAAAGGAGATGAAAGAGAAAAACGATGACTTCAAATACTCTTTTCCATGGAAACTGCATAAAAGAGGCCCTGATTTCTATGATTTCTGCCAGAGGGACCTTTACACCATCGTCCACTCGGAGGATATCAGCGAAAGCATTAGCCGATTTTTGGGTTTCGATTTCTTCATCACATTCCCATCGGATATTCCGGACCCGCTTCCGAGGGATTACCGCAGGGTCAATGAATCTGTCAGGCAGATGCTCACGGAAAAATCTCCCAGCAGGAAGCCCCACAACAACCTGAGGTTCTTCGGCTTCGGAAGGGTGGACCCGAACCACAGCGATGCCCTTGACACGGTGGACAGCGGAGCGCAGATGGGAATGAAAGGCTTCAAACTTCATCCGAAATCCGAGAATTTCAGGATAAACAGCAAAAATGTCAGAAATGTTCTGAAGAGGCTCGCCGAGCACGATATACCCGCGATATTTCACACGCAGGACCAGATGGGTGAGGAACTCCACAAGACCGTTGCAAGAACGGTAGAGGAATTGATAAAAGAGGAAAAGATGGAACTTATACCGAGATTGAAGGTGATAATAGGCCATGCCCCGTGGAACGGTTCCGACAATCCGAAGCTTTTCGACGCTCTTTCCCACCCGAACATATTCGGCGAGCTTTCCACCCTCAAACCGGACAGTTTCGATACTTTCTTCTCCAATGCACAGGATATAGAATACGGGAGGATGTTCGAGGCACCGGGTCTCGAGAGCTTGTCCAGAAAAGAGGTGGAAGAGATGTATTTTCTTTCATTCGCATATTCGAAGCACAACTACTGGTCATCGAAGATAGCCTTCGGAACCGACAACCCGTATCCGCCGGCGTACGGCATGAAGCCGCTGCTGAGATACCTGCTCGGATGGAAATTTCCGGGCAATTCCTCGGACCTTGCAAATATATTCGGTATAACCGCCTTGAAACTGATGCCCCACAACCATTCGATGGGGAGGGACATAAGCGGAAAGGTATCGAGCGCTACCCAGTTCCACGAGATAGGTATGGAGGAGATAGAGGAGAAAAGCACGAGGATAACGGGCATCGACCTCATAATAGAGAGCTTTCCTCTGGCAAGAATCAACGGGATGGTTATAACCTACCTTGTTAACGGAAGAAAGGAATCCATCTTTTTCAATGCGCTCTTCGACGAAAAGGAGCCGAAGAACCTCATAAGAGGGAATATGTTCGATTTTGAGAGGATAAAGATATATCCGGGCGGCGAGGGTGTGGTGGACGAGATAGAGAAGAATATAAGTTGATATCAGCGCAGGAGCTGTTCTATGCCCTTCACTGCCTTTGAGACCCCATCGAGAAGCGGGTCGAATGCCGGAATTCCGAACTCCCTTTCGTAGTCCTCCTCTGTTTTTTGCACCTCCGAATGGCTCATACCCTCGTGATTTATACCTATTGCCATCGTATCCGCACCGGAAAAGACCTTTATCAACTGCATCTCGTATCTTATGTCCGGCATCGGAAGGTGGAGTTCATCGCTGTGATATCCCCTCTCTTTCCTTGCCGGCGCATGCTGGAGTATGACCTGCTCGGGTCTGGATGCGGAGAGTATCGCTCTGGAGCCGCAGACATATACCGGATGAGAGAGAGCTCCCTGCCCCTCTATAATGATGACTTCCGCGCCGTCCTTATATGCCCTCCATATCTCCTTCTCAAGCATTCCTACCATGTAGTCGCCCTGAATCGAATCGAGGGGTGTTCCGTATCTCGCACCCTGAAGAAGTCCGGTCTGCCCCGTCGCAACCATAGCCGCATTGATTCCCTCTTTTTCGAGAGCATCCGAGATGTACCATGCCGTTGTCATCTTTCCTATGGAACTGTCCGTCCCCATCACAGGTATGCGGGGGGCGGAGATTTTGCTTGCAAGATTGGAAAAACCCTTAAGTTCGCTCACAGGCGGGCTTTTTCTGATGTCCGTAATCTGTGCGCCGCTGCTCTCTGCCATCCGCCTGAGTTTCGGGTCCTCGGAGAGGAATTCATGCAGCCCCGATACCACGGAAAGCCCCATTTTGAGCGCATCTTCCACCGCTTTTCTCATATTCTCAGGGAGCTTCCCTCCGGCCGGCGCAACGCCTATTATGAGGATACTGGCACCCGTGGATTCGACTCCGCTGTTTACAGAATTGAAAACAGGCACTGTTTTTCCGCCTTCCACAAGGCCTTTTGTGTCCGCCTTACCGAAGTTTCCGTCCACAAGGCCCGTTATCTCATATCTTCTCGATATTCTCAGAAGTCCGTGTGCCGTCTTTGCAGACCGTTCTGCGGTGTGCCCTTCCGTGAGGATGAGTGCTTTTTCCATAAATCGGCATGGCCCAGTGCCTTTAAATTTTTGCTGGGTGTTTTTTGGAAATTTCCATATGAAATATGCTCCGGAGAGCGCTATCCCGCAGGGTCATCCTTATATATGAAAAGAGTTTAGGCGGCTTACTCAGAAATCTAAAGGAGTGATTCTGTGGCAAATGGACTGTATGCTGCGCGCAAATTCAAGGAAGACCGCCAGAAATTCAGATGGAGCGATAGATATTATAAGAGAAGGGTGCTCAAGCTCAGAGAGAAATCCGACCCTCTCGAAGGTTCCTCACAGGCAAGAGGCATCGTTATCGAAAAAGTCGGGATAGAGGCAAAACAGCCGAACTCCGCCATCAGGAAGTGTGTTAAGGTTCAGCTGATAAAGAACGGAAGGCAGGTAACGGCCTTTGCAGTTGGGGAAGGAGCCATAAACTATATCGATGAGCACGATGAGGTAATGATAGAGGGAATAGGGGGAAGGCTGGGCAGGTCATACGGCGACCTTCCGGGAGTGAGGTTCAAGGTCATAAAGGTGAACAACGTTTCCCTCAGGGAGCTCGTTACCGGAAAGAAGGAGAAGCCCGTGAGGTGATAACATGGACAACGAACCTATTAGCAAGGAAGAGAGGATGGAACTTCTGTCGAATGTGGCCATCCCACCGCTGTTCGGCAAATACGACCTTTCGGAAGTTCAGGTAAAGGACCCTTCGCTCGTGAGATACATAAACCTCTCGCCGGTGGTCCTCCCGCATACGGAAGCGAGATACACGAGAAGGGAGTTCGGAAAGCATAAGATGAACATCGTGGAAAGGCTCATCAACAACCTGATGAGAACCGAGAAATACACCGGAAAGAAGGTCAAGACATACATGGTGGTAAAGGCGGCCTTCGAGATAATCCAGAAAAGGACAAAGAAGAACCCTGTACAGGTCTTTGTGGATGCGCTCTCCAATGCTTCTCCGATGGAGGAGATAACGAGACTGCAGTTCGGAGGGATATCGGTACAGAAGTCCGTGGATACCTCATCTGCCAGAAGGCTCGACATAGCTCTGAGGAACATCTGCAAAGGTGCCGTCAAATCCACATATAAGAGCAAAAAGCCGATAGAGCAGTGCCTTGCGGAGGAGATAATACTGGCATCGAGAGGAGACATGAACAGCTGGGCCGTTGGCAGAAAGGAAGAGATGGAAAGAGTGGCCGCATCATCGAGGTAAGGTGTTGGTATGGGTCGTAAGGAAGATAACATAAGAAAAGCTCAGGAGATAATGAGAAAGCCTGAGAACATAAGAAACATAGGGATAGCCGCTCATATTGACCATGGAAAGACCACACTGAGCGACAACCTGATAGCAGGCGCGGGAATGATGTCGGAGGAGATGGCAGGAAAGCAGCTCGTTCTTGATTATGACGAACAGGAGCAGGCGAGGGGGATAACGATAAACGCAGCTAATGCCTCTATGGTCCATGAATTCAAGGGAGACCACTATCTCATAAATCTGATAGACACTCCGGGGCATGTTGACTTCGGAGGAGATGTTACAAGGGCTATGAGGGCCGTGGACGGTGCCATAGTCGTGGTCTGCGGAGTGGAAGGAATAATGCCCCAGACAGAAACTGTCATAAGGCAGGCCCTCAAGGAGCGGGCCAAACCGGTGCTTTTCATAAACAAGGTCGACAGGCTGATAAACGAGCTGAAAGTAACACCTCAGGAGATGCAGGAGCGCTTTGTAAAGATAGTAACAGGCGTCAACAAACTTATAGCGAGATATGCGCAGGCCGAGTTCAAAAAGAAATGGCAGGTGAAGATTGAGGACGGCACCGTTGCGTTCGGTTCCGCATACCACAACTGGGCCATTTCCGTACCGTATATGAAAAAGAGCGGCATAACATTCAAGGATATCTACGACTACAACAGCAAGGAGGACAAGGCCGCAATAAGGGAACTGGCCAAGAAATCCCCGATTCACGAGGTTCTTCTCGATATGGTCATCGAGCACCTGCCGAACCCGGTGGACGCTCAGAAATACAGGATACCGAACATCTGGAAGGGAGACCTCGAATCACCGGTTGGAAAGTCCATGCTGGCATGTTCGCCGAACGGCCCCGTGGCGATGATGGTAACCAAGATAATAATAGACCCTCATGCCGGAGAGGTCGCTGTGGGAAGGCTTTTCAGCGGAAAGATAAGGAAAGGCTCAGAACTCAGAATAGTCGGAATGCCGAACAAGAACAGGGTGCAGCAGGTATCATTTTCCGTTGGCGCAGACAGAATACAGGTGGATGAAATAGATGCCGGCAACATAGTATCTCTCGTGGGTATGAAGGATGCGATTGCAGGTTCCACGCTGACCACCGACCCGGAGATGGTGGCTTTCGAGGAGATGCGGCATTATTCCGAACCTGTGGTGACCGTCGCTCTCGAAGCGAAGCACATGAAGGACCTTCCGAAATTGGTGGAGGTTCTGAGGTCGGTGTCGAAGGCTGACCCGTCCATTCAGGTCCAGATAAATCAGGAAACCGGGGAGCATCTCATGTCCGGAATGGGTGAACTTCATCTTGAGATAACGATATACAGGATTGAGAACGAATATGGTGTAGAGGTAAAATCATCACCTCCTATCGTGGTTTATCGGGAAGCGGTCGACCATAAGGGAGGGCCTTTCGAAGGAAAATCGCCGAACAAGCACAATCGTTTCTATATCACGGCAGAACCCCTCGAAGATGCGGTCGTAAATGCCATACACGAGGGAGACATAGCAACCGACGGAAAGATAAAGAATGCGAAGGAACTCGCAAAGACGCTCGAATCTCTCGGATTCACAAGGGAGGAGTCCAAGGGAGTGAAGGCCATCAGAGGATACAACATGTTTCTCGATATGACCAAAGGTATACAGTATTTGCACGAAACGATGGAATTGTGCATACAGGCTTTTGAGGAGGCTGTCAACAGAGGCCCGCTGGCAAACGAGAAACTCATGGGTGTGAAGGTCAAACTGGTGGATGCAAAACTCCACGAGGACAGCATACACAGAGGTCCGGCACAGGTCATCCCTGCGGTGAGGAATGCGATATACGGCTCGATGTGTCAGGCAGGCAGAATTCTTCTCGAACCGATGCAGAAGGTCTTCATAAATGTGCCTCAGGAACTCATGGGAACCGTTACCAGAGAGATGCAGCAGAGAAGGGGAACGATAATAGACATCAAGCAGGAAGGCGACACCAGCGAGATAATCGCAAAGGCACCTGTTGCAGAGATGTTCGGATTCGCAGGAGCGATACGGAGCGCCACAGGCGGAAGAGCTCTGTGGTCCACGGAGAACTCCGGTTTCGAGAGGGTTCCGAGGGATATCCAGACAAAGGTCGTATCTGAGATAAGGACAAGAAAAGGACTGAAACCGGAGCCTTACGACGAAGCATATTACGGAGATTAAA
>CAZQEG010000036.1:0-7950 GCA_964591575.1 uncultured Thermoplasmata archaeon | reverse complement strand
ATAATGGAAAAAAAGGAAAGAGTCCCTTCCTGATACGGCTGGAAAAAGTGCCGGAGAAATTCATGCCAGTTGTGAGCAAAAATTCTTATCGGAAGAGAAAAATTTCATAAATCTTATTTTTCAAAATCGCTACCTATTAATACTCTGAGGATATAAGCGATGGTGATAACTATGATATTCGGAAAAAAGAAGGAAGAAGCTGAAAGCAGGGAAGAACCTGTTCCTGCGGCCCTGAGAAAGGAGAAGGAAAAAACCTGCGATGTCAGCGGTTGCTCGAAGCCCTCGGTGAGGACGGTGTCAGGTTCCAAAGCGAGAGAAGCGGGTCTCAGTGTTCCTTCGGGCCTGAGAAAGGCACATCTCTGCAAAGAGCATTATAAGCAGTATAAAAAAGCCACAAAAAAGGACAGAGAATTGGAGCGCATGGGGTGGTGAGCTGGAAGAGGAAACCCCGATTGAGGATTCCAGGGAGTCCCAGAGAAAAGCCCTCCTTGAAAGTATAATCGAGAGCAGAAAGATGGAAACATATGTGGAGCACAAGACGAAAGAGATGCACGTGTGCTTCCTGTGCGGAAATGTTTTCTACAAAAAGCCCGGCAAACAGATTGGAAACAAGTGGATATGCATAGACTGTCTGCGCTCGCTAAAAGAGGTTCTGGACGGCCTTGAACAGTGGGAAGCCGAGCTCACGATAGAGAAGGAATTCTCGGAGAGGTATGAGAGCGCTCTGAAAGGCTCTCACGAATGACCCTTTTTACCGCTTATTTTCATTGCAGCTACAATTATGAGGAGCGCCGGGATTATCAGAGCATACTGCGAGAGGCTGTTTCTATCCGATGCGCTCTGCCGGCCGCTATCGCTGTGTGTTGCAGGGGGTTCTGGCGTCGGGGATACTGCCGTTGTTTTTCCTGAGTCTTCTTTCGAAGGCAGAATTTCTGAGATTATTTGCCTGACGGGAGCTGTTTTTTCTCGCTCTTTGACGGTTATTTTCATCTCCGCTATATTCCAGTTCCCTTCTTCGTCGCTCACATTCAGTATCAGTATATGGTGCCCTTTTTCCGTAAAGTTCAGGGAAATGCTTGAATTCTCGGATATCGTTCGATTGTCAAGTGACCATACGAATGAAGAGAGGGCTTTGTCATCGTGAGAGAGAGCACCGCTGTAGTTATAGGTTTCATTCACATATACCTCCGTATAGCCGTCAATCACTGCGGTCGGTGCCGTGAAATCCGATTTCCAGTCACTCATGAAAAGCTCTGCGAAATACTCAGCGGCTTTCGGATTCTCCACGAACAATCCGAGTTCTCTGTTCTGCGTGAATGAGTTCTCTCCCCAGTTGAAACTGGATATCATAACGGTCTTTCCGTCTATTATCATGCCTTTGTTATGCACTTTCACCAGACCGTGAAGTTCGGCGTTTATTATCCTTGCTTCAATATCAAGTGATTTATTCCTTCCGATGCTGTTCAGATATGCCGCTATCTCGTCATTGTCATCCCTGCCGTCAGTATTGTAATAAGAACCGTCGAGCAGCACCCTTACCTTGCATCCGCGCTCTGCGGCCCTTACCAGAGAATCTATGAGAGGGCTGCCGCCTCCATTCCAGTGCGGAAGTATATAGAACTGCTCGACATACACCGACTCAGTGGCGCTGTCAATCGCATTTATGACCTGTGAGATGCCGTCTTCAGGCCCGGGAAACAGAGTTATATTGAAATTTCCATCTATAGTGGTGCCTTCCGAGTCTTTTGCCGGGCGCGGCCTCCACTCGATGTTCGTATCCGTCGGGTCAAACTCCTCTATATCCGCAAGTTCGATGTTTGAGTCGTGCTCAAAAACATTCTCCATGTATTCGGAAGCGCTCCGATTTCTAAGTATTATTCCCCAGCCTCGATTTCCGGGGGATTCGCCGGTTCTCATGGCATCCGCATTGAAGTTCTCGGACTCCACAAGAAGTTCCTGCGAATCCACTATCATGTATTTGGCATGGTCGTATCTGTATGCATCACTCCCGTTTTTCACCCTTACATCGGCTCCTCCGCTCTTCAATACCGAGAGAACCTTTTTTTCCTCGAGGCTCATCCCACCTACCGGATTTCCTTCCACAAGTATCTTTACCCTGACGCCCCTCGCCATTGCCGACAGAAGAGACTGCGCTATTTCCTGACTTCTGAATGAATATACATTTATCATAATATTGCTCTTTGCCGTATCGATGAGTTCCTGCACGGATTTCAGGCTGGATCTCGGAGCTGAGAAGACCGTGAGATTGCCATTTATGTTCAGATGGAGCGGCGGGAACTCGCTTCTTCCTGCCTTTACCTCAGTCCAGTTCCCATTGAGAGTATAGATGTATCCTCTCTTCGGAGGTGTGCTGTCCCCATATTTCACACACATCGTCTCCTCACCCGAAGCCGTCAGGAGATGTATATCATCCCCGCTGTTGGAAAGTCTCGGGAATGAGGAAGGTGTATAGCATTCGGAATACGTAAGGTCGGGGGAGAAACCCATGTCCATGATGAACCCGCTCCTGTTCTCCGTTATATATATCCGCTCGTGGGGCTGTAGTGTATGATGCGGCAGATAGAGATAGCCTTCCCCGTCTGTTATGCATGAACCGCATATATCCGTTGCTTCACTGCCATTGTTCTCAAGTACGAAGAACTCGTCGGAATATCTTGCATAAGGGTAAAAAGCGGCTATCTCCGTGCCTTTCCCCGCATCTTTCGAAGGATTTTTCTCACTGGGCGTAGGCATGCAGTAGCCCCATTCCCCACTGTCTCCGAACCTTGCGAATGACATTCCCTCCTTCTCGGGCCCAAGCACGGTCCCTTCCATGCCCTCAGGCGGCGGGTCCACCATGCTTCCATTTCCATAGGCGATATATTCCACCGGTGAACCGGTATCATCGAGAAGCAGAATATCATCTCCCTTGTTATTGAGCATGGATGTCTTTTTTCCAATGTGGAAGGTGCCATTCTCCGTGGAGTTCGGGCCTTTGCCGCAGTATATGAGCGCTCTCTTATGCGGGGCGAGCGTGAAATCCGGGAATACGAAATCGACAGGGCCGTCTTGGTCCGTAAGAGACCAGTTCTTCATGTTTTCGCCGGTATCTCCGCTGTTCATTATCTCTATGAATTCTCCGTCCAGATCCGAGCCAGTAGGGTCCGGAAGAAACTCGACTATGCCTATTTTTGAATTATTGGCATCTCCGGTTCCCGATACCGCCATTGCGGGAATGATGAAGGCGATTACCAGCAGCAGGGCAAGCATTCCTTTCATGCATGTTCTCTAATGTGCCTTATTTAAAAGAAGTTCTGTTACATGTAACAGGCACACTCAGAACCTGGCCTTCAGAACCACAAAGCCGTCTTCTCTCGTTATACTGACCGGATATGCTCCTGTTCTGTGGTCGGTACCCCGCATTTTGAGGACCTCCAGATATTTTCTTCTGGCATTGCCCTCCTTTTTGAGGCTGAGCACTATCACCGAGTCCGCTGCATATGAGACCTCCACCGGGTAGTCCTCATCCTTTCCGACCTCTCCCGTGATGACCGTAACAGCCTGCCAGTTCTTGAGCATGTTCACAAGATTGAAGAGAAATCTCCGGTAATCGTCCTTCAAAAGGCTGCCTATAACAGTTATAGGGTCAATGACTATCCTCTGAGGCATTATCTCGGCTATCTTCTCCTGCATGAACTCCAGAAGCTCGTCCACAGGCCCCTGCATCATGGGACCGAGGTCGACATATTTCACCTTCGTATTGAAGAACTCCCTTTTCACGAACGCAAAGCGGGATGAATAGCGCAGCATCCACTGAGTCGGTTCGCTCAATGTGGTGAAAAACAGCCCCTGTTCCCCTTTTTCCGCACCACCGAAGAGAAACTGCAGAGCAAAAGTCGTCTTGCCTGTGCCGGCTCCTCCGGATACGAGGACCACCGAAGGGAAAGGAAATCCGCCCTCGATCATATCGTCGAGACCGATTATTCCCGAAGGAATCCTCACAATATCGCTCATTTCCACACCTCCAGCATATCTATCTCGTCCGAGACATGCTCTTTAAGAACATGATAGAGTTCTTTATGGGCCGTCGAGTCTATGGGAATTATCGTCATTATCGTGTTTATCCGGTTAACTACTTCGAAAAAATCGTCCAGAAATCCGGTTATCATCCCGAGGGTGTTGTAGCTCAGCATTGTGGCTATGTTGTCAATGAGTATGAAATCAACCTCTCTGAGGTTTATCGACCGGGATTTGAAACCGGTGCCGTATCCTTCGCTGAACGCATTCATGAGAAGTTCTATGTGGAACGGCCCGTCGGTATACGATATGCTCCCGTCCCCCTCTATCTTCTCCCCGGAAAAGTGGGTTATCGCATCGACATAGGAGATGTTCCTCTGATTTATCTTGTGCAGATGAAGCAGGTATGCCAGATACTGGTGAGGCCTGTCAAGTACCACCGCCACACCCTTCATACCCTCATCCTGAAGCAGGACTTTGAGGATTATAAGGTTTCCCCTCGCCAGAAACTGCTGAGGGACCTTCATCAGCTTTTTTTTAGCACCCTTCTCGATTTCCGCTTTAATCATCTCCCCGATTTTCAAATCTCGCTGATTCATGTTCTCATGTCTTCTTCCCTTTCTTCCCTTATATTCCTTTTCACATCAGTATCTTTTTTGAGTTTGAAGTGCCGAGCATAAACCCAAAATCTAATAAGCATCCCTGAGATGGGTGAACCGTGGACATATCGAAAACGATAGCGGGAACCGCATATCAGGTCTACGAAAAGGCGCTCTTCAAGGAGGTGAAATCCGGCCGGATACCGCACCATATAGCGATAATAATGGACGGGAACAGGAGGTTCGCCAGAGAGCTGTTCATGCCGCTGCAGGAGGGACATAAAGAAGGGCGCAGCAAGCTTGAGGATGTCATGGAATGGGGAAGAGAGCTTGGAATAAGAGTTATGACGGTGTATGCCTTTTCAACTGAAAATTTCAAGAGGGATGCCGAGGAGGTCCGGGGACTGATGCATATGTTCGCAGAGAATTTCAGAAAGGCCGCCGATGACGAGAGAACCAACAAATATCACATAAAGATACGGGCCATCGGGAGGATTGACATGCTTCCGGAAGATGTCAGAGATGCCATACGATATGCGGAGGAAAAGACAAAGGACTATGATGATTACATCTACAACATAGCGGTGGCATACGGCGGCAGAGAGGAGATAATCGAGGCGATAAAGAGGATAGCCGGCGATGTGAAGGAAGGAAGGCTGGATATCAAAGATATAGACGAAAAGAAGGTTTCCGAATACATGTATACCGGTGATGTTCCTGACCCCGACTTAGTTCTGAGAACATCAGGAGAAGAGCGCGTTTCCAATTTCCTTCTCTGGCAGCTCGCATACTCCGAGCTTTATTTTGCGGATGTTTACTGGCCGGAGTTCCGGAAGATAGACTTTCTCAGGGCAATAAGGGATTATCAAAGAAGGCAGAGAAGGTTCGGAAAATAACGCTTTGCGCTCCTGTGAGGATAAACTAAAATAAGAACGGCACATGTCCTGCCATGAACCGCATACCCGAACTCCACATAAGGAACGGAAAAGTGGTCACAGAAAAAAATGGCGAATATATCGCTCTCGGCAACCCGGTGAAGATGATGAGGGATATGGATTTTGACGAATTCTACATAGTAGATATCGAGGGTCTCGAGAAGAACAGGCTCCAGATGGATGTGATATCGAGACTCGGTGAAGAGTTCACCATATGGGTGGAAGGAGGGTTCAGAAGGGTCGGAGATGTTGCGGATGCCCTTGTTCTCGGTGCGGAAACCGCTGTTATCTCCACAAGGACCGTGGAAAGCATGGAGGTGATAAGGAAGTCTGCGGAACTGTCGGAACATCTGGCCGTTTGCATAGACTATGCGGATGGAAAGATAATCGGATGGGGTGCCATACCCAAAAAACTTGAGGAGATTGCAGAAAATCTCGAAAGCCTCGGCATAAGGAAAATCCTTTTTTCAAATGCGGGAAAATACACCCCTGCGGATGAGGTTCTTTCGATATTCGATGGATTTGAGGTCTGGCTGAGAGGAAATCTTCCTGACGATGTTCCGGAATCCGTGAGCGGCCTGATAATCCCACATTTTTGATATAACAGCTCAGTCCTCTTCATTCCCGGGAGGATATAGCCTTCTGTTCGAAAGATAATAGTAATCGGTGCTGAGGATAAACGCTCTCGCTATCGCGAATATCTCCGGATGGTCGTCCAGAGATGCATCCAGCTGATAGGCCTGCAGGGTCTTCAAAAATGCCCTTGCAAAGGCGTTTCTCGAGTCTTTGAGGATTTCTTCTTCTCTCTTCTCTCTATCGGTGATAATATCACTCGCCATAAAAAAGATAAGGGGTTTAAATTCATTTCTGTTCAAAGACATCCCTGTTGACTATGAAGTCGGGCTTTTCTCCCTTCAATACCTTCAGCACCTGCTCTGCTGCGGTTACTCCCGCTCTTATCTGGGCTTCCACCGTTGAAGCACCGAGATGCTGGGTGAATTCGATATTGTCAAACTCGAAGAGGGGGCTGTTTCCCGGGGGCTCGGTCTCAAAGACATCAAGAGCCGCACCGGCTATCTTCTTCTCTTTAAGCGCTCTATACAGGGCTTCCTCATCTATTATTCCTCCTCTGGCGCAGTTTATTATATAGGCATTTTTCTTCATGATATCGAACTGAGCATCGGATATCATATGCCTTGTCTCGTCGGTGAGGAGGGCGTGGATGGTTATGAAATCCGAATTCCTCAGAACATCCTCGACACTTCCATACCTAGCGCCTTTCTTTTCCACGACTTCCCGTGGTATATACGGGTCATATGCTATGCAGCTCATGCCGAATGCCTGTGCGAGCTTCCATACCTCCTGTCCTATTCTTCCGAAACCGATTATTCCCAATGTCTTTCCCTGAATCTCAATACCTTTCAGCCTGTTCTTCTCCCACCTTCCTTCTCTGAGACATCTATCCGCATAGCTTATGTGCCTTGCGAGTGATATCATATGCCCGAAGACAAGCTCTGCAACCGAATGCGTGCTTCCTCTCGGAGCGTTTACCACGGGGATTCTCCTTTCCGTTGCCTTCTTGACATCTATGTTGTCAACTCCTACCCCAGCTCTGCCTATGACCTTCAGGTTCTTTCCCTTTTCGATGACCTCGGCCGGCAGCTTCGTTCTGCTCCTTACTATTATGGCATCATATTTCTCTATCGATGCAAGCAGTTCTTCGGGGGTCGGCTCAAAATAATCGACATCGGCCTCCTTTCTCAGGACTTCCAGCGCCTCATCCGCGAGTTTGTCAGACACAAGTATTTTCATGGCAATCAAAGCCACATTTCCTTCACAGATAAAAAATTGTCGCCGTCACTCTTCGGTTATTGTATCAAACGCTATCACCGTGGCGAATCCCGCAAGAGCGCCTGTGATGAATCTGATAAGATTCGTGCTTTCGTATGTTGTGAGCAGCTGCAAGCCTCCGTCTATCGCCATCGGAAGTATGAGTAGGAGGATTGTCCAGAAATTGGCCTTTATCCGGAAGAAAACGAGCGCAAAGGTGGTTATGCCTATCGACAGGAATATGGCCGTGCATCTGGAACACACCGGCATCTGATTTCCGTTGAGAAAAAAAGACCTCGATGCGTGCTGGTGGCATTCCCAGTCGCCGAATGTGTATATCGCTCTGGCCACCGGATTCTGCATATGCGAGATGTTCCCGGCATGTTCGAACTTTCCGACTATCCCGTTGTTCCCGAAATCCACCGTTCCCGGGGCCTCAAGAAATGGCGCTATGATAAGAAGAACGGCAAAGATGAGAAGTGAGAGACCTATAACGATGCGAATGAAGGATGCTTTTCTGCGGCTCATCTCAAAAAAATCGCTCAGATGCATCAGAACACCTGTGTAAC
>CAZQEG010000035.1:0-8386 GCA_964591575.1 uncultured Thermoplasmata archaeon | reverse complement strand
GACCATAATTTTAATATCTGCCCGTTTTAGACCCGTGATTCCGGACCCGCTATCCATGGATAGGCCAGACTGGACATTCATCGCTTGGAGCGTCTGGGTGCTCTTCAACATCGGGCTATTTGCATTCATCCGGGTGGAACACCCCGGAGCGAGGGCCAGCCAGAGAAAGGCGAAGGACTTCATATTCTTCGACATAGCGGTGTTCGGGAGCGCGATAGCGATAAATCTGGCTCTCTGGTACTTCTTCCCATGCGGCAAGTATTCCGAGGCCCTGTGGGAAACGCTCAGGTTCAATCTCGTGTTCTTTCCCTATCTCGGGTTGTGGGTCGTTCTTATGGCGTTCTTCACGGATATATCGAGGGCATCGAGAAGGTCGGTGGATTACAGGCTCCATTCGCTGGTCTTTCTCCTTCTTCTGGGTGCCAGTATATTCGTTTGGTGCCTTTTCTGACTCCGCAAACGCTTTAAATAAGCAGCATATCTGGGAACGATAACATGAAAATCAAAGTGGCTGTCAACGGATACGGTACCATCGGAAAGAGGGTTGCGGATGCTGTGGCGATGCAGGATGACATGGAACTGGTGGGCGTCTCCAAAAGGACCCCGAATTTCGATGCCTTCATGGCCATGAGGAAAGGCTATGATTTCTATGCGCCTGTGGAGAACATCCATGCTCTGGAGAGCGCCGGCATCAAAGTAAGCGGAACAACGGAAGAGATGCTTGAAAAGGCTGACATAGTGGTGGATGCGACCCCGAAAAGCCCGTACAGAGAACTCTACACGAATGACGACATCAAGGCCATATGGCAGGGCGGAGAGAAGCACGAGATAGCCGGCATATCCTTCAATGCAATGGCGAATTACGACGAAGCATGGGGCCAGAAAAGAGTGAGAGTGGTCTCATGCAACACGACCGGGCTCATAAGGACACTTTATCCGCTTTACAAGGAGGTTGGGATAGAGAATGTTCTGGCGGTGCTCGTGAGAAGGGCAACGGACCCGGGAGACTCCAAGAAAGGGCCAATAAATGCAATAGAACCCGTTCTGAATGTTCCGAGCCACCACGGCCCTGATGTGATGAGCGTCATGCACGGGCTGGATATACAGACAACCGCCTTTAAGGTGCCGACCACGCTTATGCATATGCATTCCATCATAGTGAAGCTGAAGAAAGAGGTGAAAGAGAGAGATATTCTGGATATCTGGTCAAAGTATCCCAGAATAGTAATGCTCAACTCCAGCCAAGGCATAAAATCCACCGCACAGGTCATGGAGATGGCGCGGGGTCTCAACAGACCGTACAGCGACCTCTACGAGATTGCGGTGTGGGAAGACGGGGTTCATGTGGTTGGCGATAAGCTGTACTACTCTCAGGCAGTGCATCAGGAGAGCGATGTCATCCCGGAGAACATAGATGCGATAAGGTCCATGATGGAGGCCATGCCGAAGGAGGAAAGCATCGAAAAGACCGATAAGAGCCTCAGAATGATAAAAACCATCTGAAACCCCTCTCTTTTTTCAGTGAAAATGTAAAATACCCCGTTGTATTGCACCGTTATGGAAGATAAGATCGAGACCGGAGACCTCGTCAGGATAAAAACCGAGAGGAATGTCTATGAAGGGACGATGATGCCGAGGCATGAATTCAGTAGGGAGGACATCATAATAATCAAACTGGAGAACGGTTACAACATAGGGATATCCATGAACGATATAATCTCCATAAATACCCTTAAAAAGCCTGAAAAAAGGAGAAAATCGGAGAAGAGCGCTCCCCGGGGAAACGGACCGAGAGTAACACTTCTGGGAACCGGTGGTACCATAGCGAGCTATGTGGATTACAGGACCGGTGCCGTCCATCCTGCCGTCAGCTCGGGAGACCTGCTTTTCTCCGTTCCTGAACTCGCCGATATAGCGGACATAGATGCGAAGATGCTTTTCAGCATACTGAGCGAGGATATATCTCCCGCACACTGGAAAAAGATGGCGGAAGAGGCGGGAAAGGCCCTGAACTCCGGCTCATCCGGTGTGATAATAGCTCACGGCACGGATACCATGGGTTACAGTGCGGCGGCGCTCTCCTTTGCGCTCCCCAATCTCACCGGGCCGGTTGTTCTCGTGGGCTCCCAGCGCTCTTCAGACAGACCCAGTTCCGATGCGGCCATGAATCTTCTCTGTGCGGCGAGGGTCGCAACATCCGACCTGGGCGAGGTTGCCGTTGTCATGCATGCCGGGACAGGTGATGATTACTGCTATGTCCACAGGGGAACGCGTGTGAGGAAGATGCACACCACCAGGAGAGACGCATTCAGAAGTATGAACTCCGAGCCCATCGGAAAAGCCACACCCGAATCCGTAGAACTCCGTGACTATCGGAAAAAGAGGGCGGGAAGTACCGAGGTGTTCCCTGATTTCGAGGATAAAGTGGCTCTCGTATTCACATACCCCGGACTGAGTTCGGAGATGCTTGAAAGCATCATCGGCTCGTCAAAAGGTCTCGTTATCGCCGGAACCGGACTGGGACATACGAGAAAGGCGCTCATAAAACCGATAGAGCAGGCAGTGAAGGATGGAAAACCGGTTGTTATGACCTCTCAGTGCCTCTCCGGAACCGTGAACATGAACGTATACTCCACAGGCAGGGAACTGATAAAGGCGGGTGTGATAGAAGGAGGGGACATGCTCCCGGAAACGGCGTATGCAAAGCTCTCCTGGGCCCTCGCAAATCTAGAACAGGATAAAATCGCTGCTTTCATGAGAGCCGATATCACAGGAGAGATAGAAGAAAGGAGGTTCCTCTGAGGTGATTCGATGAAGGCGGACTATGAGATTGCGAGGGATGCGGACATAAGACCGATTGCGGAGATTGCCGAAAGTGCCGGAATACTCCCGGAAGAGCTGGAGCCCTACGGAAAATACATGGCAAAGGTGTCTTTGAAGGCGTGGGAGCGAATCAGAGGGAACAGGGACGGAAAACTTATTCTTGTTACCACGATAAACCCGACGCCTGCGGGAGAGGGAAAGACCACCATGACGATAGGTCTCGCCCAGGCGCTTGCAAGGCTCGGCAAGAGGGCGTTCATAGCCATAAGAGAGCCTTCTCTCGGTCCTGTTTTCGGAATAAAAGGCGGTGCGGCAGGCGGCGGTTACTCTCAGGTTCTCCCGATGGAGGACATAAATCTCCATTTCACAGGGGACATACATGCGATAACCGCAGCCCATAACCTGATATCTGCGGTAATTGACAACCACATGCACTTCGGGAACGAACTCGGCATAGACTCCAGAAGGATACTCTGGCCGAGGGTCATGGACATGAACGACAGAGCGCTCCGGCATACCGTCGTGGGACTCGGAGGGGCACAGGACGGTGTTCCGCACGAAAATTCCTTTTCAATCACGGCAGCGTCGGAGATAATGGCAATACTCTGCCTTTCCACATCAATTGATGACCTGAAAGAGAGGATTGGAAGGATAGTCGTCGCATATAACCGGAAAAAGAAGCCGATAACGGTTGCGGACCTGAAGGTGGTGGGAGCCGTTGCCTCTCTTCTTAAGCATGCGATAAAACCGAATCTCGTGCAGAGCATAGAAGGAGTTCCCGCATTCGTTCACGGCGGCCCTTTTGCGAACATAGCGATGGGGACGAACAGCCTCATGGCCACCAGAATAGCATTGAAGCTCTCGGATTATGTGGTAACAGAGGCGGGTTTCGGTGCTGACCTCGGCGCAGAGAAATACTTCGATATAGTGTCGCGCTCCGGGAATCTCAAGCCGGAACTTGCGGTTGTCGTGGTCACCACGAGAGCGCTCAAACACCACGGCGGCCTGAAGGACCTCGAAAAGGAGAACCTTAATGCTCTGGAAAGGGGATTCGCTAATCTGAAAAAGCATCTTCAGAACATATGGCTCTTCGGAATACCTGTGGTTGTTGCGGTTAACACCTTCGAAGGAGACCATGAATCGGAAATCAGAAGGATAGTCGAACTGTGCGATGGAATGGAAGTGCCGGTGGCGGTGGCCGATGTTCACGGAAAGGGTGGTGCCGGCGGAGAAGATCTCGCAAAAAAGGTAATAGAGAACTCGGGGAGGTCGTCTTTCAAGCCTCTATACCCATTGAACATGCCTCTGAGGGAGAAAATAGAGATGATAGCCACATCCGTATACGGCGCCCGAAGCGTGAGCTTCTCATCGAGGGCTGAGAAGGAACTGAACCATCTGGAAGCCCTTGGTTTCGGAGAACTGCCAGTATGCATGGCAAAGACCCAGTATTCGCTTTCCGACGACCCGAAAAAGCTCGGCGTCCCGAAGAGGTTCAAGATAAAGATAAGGGAGATAAGCATATCCGCAGGTGCCGGCTTCATAGTGCCGGTAACCGGCTCGATAACGACTATGCCGGGGCTTCCGAGGCATCCGTCAGCGGAGAAGATAGACATAGACAGCAACGGGAACATAAGCGGGCTCTTCTGAGGTGAGATATGAAGATAGATATGCATGTTCACAGCAAATATTCGAGCGACGGAAAGGAAGAGGTAGAGGGCATTATAAAGCAGGCGAAGAGGGTTGGTCTTGGGGGAATAGCCGTAACTGACCACAACTGTGTAAAAGGATGGAAGGAAGCTCTTGAATTCGGCAAAAAATACGGAATTATCGTGATAAAAGGGGAGGAAGTGAGCTCTTCGGAAGGCCACATACTGGCATACGGAATAAAAGAAAAGATAGAAAAAGGGCTGAGTCCCACGGAGACCGTGAGAAAGATAAGGGAAAAAGGAGGGATTGCCGTGGCCGCACATCCTTTCAGAATATCCAACGGAGTGGGGGAATCTGTGGTCAGAAGAGTGGATTTCGATGCGATAGAAGGCATGAACGCCCGCTCTCCTTCTTTCATAAACAGGAAGGGCATCCGGCTTGCTCGGGAATTGAGGAAACCCCTGACTGGCGGCAGCGACGCACATACTGCCCCAGAAATTGGGGGTGCCTATACGATATTCCTTGATTATGTATCCACCGAAGAGGAGGCTCTAGAAGCGGTAAAAGCAGGAAAAATCGATTTCGGCGGCAAATCTCTCGCTTTTTCGAGGCTTTTGGAGCAGAGCACAAAGAAGACAGCAAAATGGGCTCTTCGGGGTTTCAGGAGGATTTAAGCAGTTCCTCACAGCTCTTTTCTTTCGAAGTATTTCCTATGCTGCGGTAGATATCCCTCGCCCTGAGTATATGCCCTCTCGCCTTTTCATCTCCGATACCGAGCAGGAACTCACCGTATGCTTTCAGAGTCTCTGCAAGACCGAAACTGTTGTCAGTCCGTTCCTTTATCTCTATCGCCCTCTCGAACTCCTCCCTTGCCTTATCCTCTTCTCCTTTCTTCGCATATATCTCCGCAAAGATCTCCCTTGCGATGGATATCCCCAAATCATCCTCCATATTCTCAAAGGCTTTCAGGGCATGGTCGGCATAGCTTACTGCCATGTCCATATCCTCTTCCTTCAGATATAGTCCTGCCAGATTGGAAGAAGCCCATGCTTCCATCAAAAAATAGCCGTTCTCCCTTGATTTTTCGATGCTCTTCAGATAATACTCCTCGGCAGAGTGGAAATCTCCCATATCCTCATATGTTACCCCGAGATTGGTATACATCTTCGCTACTTCCTCCTCCAATCCGGCCTTTTTAAAGCTTTCGAGGGCCTTGAACGAGTATTTGAGATCGTTTTCAATATCGCCTGTCTCACTGCAAACATTGGCGATTCCCATGTATGAAAGGGCCTTGAGTCTGTGGTCTTTGAGGGCTTTTGCCATTGCTAACGCTCTTTCAAAATGCTTTAATGCGGCGTTTTCATCTCCTCTCCACCAGTCCACAGAACCCTTTCCGTACTCGATCTCGGCCTCCATTTCCCTGCTGTATATCTCCTTGGAAATCCCGGAAGCCTCCTCCAAGAACTCCATTGCCTTTTCGAAGTCCTTTCTCCTTGTAAGTATCCTTGCGATGTTATTATCCAGCTCTGCCACCTTTCTCAGGAAACTGATGCTCCTTGCGATTTCACGGGCATCGAGGAGGTTTTCCACTGCTTTATCCAGCTCTCCGCCGAAATATGCGGCGTTCCCGACATCCGTGAGCATCTCTATCTTCTTTGCCGGATCGGTATTCTCGGATATTGCCACCCCTATATTGGATATTCTCATTATCCTTCTCCATATCCGTTTTGCTTTCTTCTGGCCGAACATGGATGCCACTTCGGACATCTCTCTTGCTATTGCGGGGATATCCTCATAACCGAGATTTCTTGGCACAATACCCAGTTCTCTCATCTGTTTCTTCAGAATATATTCCCCGAGCTCCGGAAGCTCTTCGCTCGATATCGAAACGAGTGAGTCGTAGATGTTCACAATCCTATCTTATGGTCACCATTTAAAAATATATCGGAAGGATTTCACCTGAATTTTATGATTCTAAATCGTCAATAAATAAATCTTTTTTTCTATTTAGACGAACTCCAAATCGAGAAAAAACTGTTATATATGAGGGTCTTTTGTGCTATCCATTCCCTCATGAAAAGAGGGAAAAATATCAACAAAAAGTAATGGAGGATTAAAAATGTCCGAAGATATGGTGTTCTACCCGCCTGAAGAGATGTCGAAAAAGGCATACATAAAGAGTATGGACGAGTATGAAAAGATGTACGAGCGCTCTCTGAAGGACCCTGAAGGGTTCTGGGGCGAACAAGCAGAGACAATAGACTGGTTCAAGAAATGGGACCGGGTTCTCGATTATGACTTCAGCAGAGGAAAGATAGAATGGTTCAAGGGAGGAAAGACAAATGCCGCTTATAACTGCCTTGACAGGCATCTCAAGGACGGAAAAAAGGACAAAACAGCCCTCATATGGGTAGGGAACGAACCCGGAGAGGAGAAGAAATATACATATCAGGAACTCTATGATGAGGTTGCGAAGCTTTCCAATGCGCTCAGAAAAATGGGTGTTAAGAAGGGAGACCGTGTCTCCATATATCTTCCGATGATACCGGAACTTGCGATATCGCTGCTCGCATGTGCCAGAATAGGCGCAATACACTCCGTTGTGTTCGGAGGCTTCAGTGCGGATGCCCTGAGAGACCGCATAATGGACGCAGAGGCCAAGGTTCTCATAACATCCGACGGCTCTTTCAGAGGAAAGAAGAAGATACCTATCAAGAGAAATGCGGATAAGGCCATCGAAGGCCTCGACTATGTGGAAAAGGTCATAGTGGTGAAGAGAACCGGCGTGGATGTGACGATGAAAGAGGGAAGGGATGTCTGGTACCACGAAGCCATAGCAAAGGAGAGCACGGATTCGCCATACGAAGAGATGGATGCCGAAGACCCGCTGTTTATCCTCTATACCTCTGGCTCTACCGGAAAACCGAAGGGAGTCCTTCATACGACCGGAGGCTACATGGTCTATTCTGCCGTTACGCACAAATACATCTTTGATGTGCATGAAAACGACATATACTGGTGCACTGCCGATATAGGCTGGGTCACGGGCCACACATACATAGTCTACGGTCCTCTCGCCAACGGTGCAACCACCCTTATGTTCGAAGGAATACCGAGCTACCCGGAGCCGGACCGATTCTGGGAGATAGTGGACAGATATAAAGTAACGATATTCTACACTGCCCCCACTGCAATAAGAGCGCTGATGAAGGAAGGGGACAGCTGGGTAAAAAAACATGACCTTTCGAGCCTCAGAGTTCTCGGAAGTGTCGGAGAGCCGATAAACCCAGAGGCATGGCTTTGGTATTACCGGCTTGTCGGAAAGGAGCGCTGCCCGATAGTCGATACATGGTGGCAGACCGAAACAGGCGGGATACTCATAACCCCTCTTCCCGGCGCGACACCCCTGAAACCGGGCTCGGCAACCTTTCCGTTCTTCGGCGTGGAGCCGGAAATAATGGACGACGAGGGCAACGAGCTTCGGGGCAACGATGTTGAAGGCGCTCTGGTAATCAAAAAGCCCTGGCCCGGAATGGCAAGAACGGTCTACAAGAACCATCAGAGGTTCATAGAGACCTATTTCTCCATGTACCCCGGATATTACTTCACAGGAGACGGAGCAAACAGGGACAAGGACGGGTATTACTGGATAACAGGAAGAATAGATGACGTCATAAACGTATCCGGCCACAGATTGGGCACGGCGGAGATTGAGAGCGCTCTGGTCGCTCATCCGGCAGTTGCGGAAGCCGCTGTCGTTGGCTTCCCCCACGAGATAAAAGGATGGGGCATCTATGCGTATGTCACCCTAAAGAAGGGATATAAGCCCAGCGATGAGCTTAAAAAAGAGCTTGTGGACCTCGTCAGGACCGAGATAGGCCCCATCGCAAAGCCGGACAAGATACAGTTCACCGAA
>CAZQEG010000034.1:0-8512 GCA_964591575.1 uncultured Thermoplasmata archaeon | reverse complement strand
ATGCCGTAGAGTATGCTGTCCAGAATTTCATATCTCAATCCGAGCTCGTCTTCATCTGTCTGCCCCTCATAGAGCCCTGCACTCGGTGCCTTTTCGATTATTTTCTCGGGTATCCCCACAATTCGTGCCACCTCCTTCACCTGTGTCTTGTAGAGGTCCCCGATTGGCATAAAATCAACACCCGCATCGCCGAATTTTGTGAAATAGCCGGTGAGTATCTCCGATTTGTTGCTTGTTCCCATGACGATAAGCCTGTTCTCATATGCATATGCGTGGAGAATTATCATTCTCGTCCTTGCTTTTATGTTGCCGAGGGAATCCCTCGATATGTTTCCGAGAAGGCGCGAAAGCGATTCGACAGCAGGGGCTATCTCTATTATCTTATGCTTAACATTCAATCCCCTTGCAAAGGATACCGCATCCTTCAGGTCCCGGTCTTCCTCGTTTTCGGGAAGAAGAAGCGCATGCACTCTTTCATTTCCCACAGCCATCTCCGAAAGCTTCAGAACCGTGCAGGAATCGAGACCCCCGCTCAATCCGACCACAAGGCCTTTGGCTCCGGTCTCATCCATTTTGTCCTTTATAAATCGAAGGATTATTTCGATGACCTCTTCGCTTGCTGGGGGAACCATGATGCCGCATTCCCTTCACATATAAGAATTTTACAAAGAAAAAAGGGGTTGGGCTAGTAATAATGAGGGATGGGATGCACTCATGTCCTAGCCCGAAATCCCCATTTGTCCAATCTTTCCTCCATACTATAAATAGTCTTCCCAATCTGGACATCACAGATGTGTATAATGTTAAAAAAAATAAGCATAATGTATTTACAAAAAGCCTGATTTCTGGAGAAGCATGAGGTCCTCCGTGCTGAGCTTCTCTCCATTCTTGAACTTTTCATATATCTCCTTTGCTCTTTCCATGTTATCATTGTGCTCCGAGCTCTCTCTTCCTCCGGAGCGCTTATGCCGCAACCCGGCTATCACCTTCTCAAAATCGTATACGCGCTTCATCTCTTCGGTGAACATCCTGTGCTCTTCATCGGATTTCAGCTTTGCCTCTATGAACTTTTCCTGTGCTTCATCCGCTTCCTGACGGAGTTTATCCGCCTCCTCGAAAAGAGCCACCATCTTCTCATGCTCTTCCTGTGCTTCATCCGCATATTTGGAGACCAGCTGGTGGTATTCTTCGGCTTTTTCCTTTATCTCTTCCGCCTTTTTGGATGCTTCCTGAATCTCTTTGCTGTCTTCGAGAGACTTTTCCACTTCCTCTATCTTTTTCTGGATGTTCCCGAGAAGCTCTATTATCTCCTGCTCTTTTTCCTTCGTCAGCACCTGTGTCATCTGCTTGAATTCGAGGGCTTTAAGCTGTGCCTTCAGCTTACCGATAGAGACCCCGCCTTTCGGCATCTTCTCTTTTTTCAGCTTTTTGACAGCCCTTTCTGCATCCCTGTACTTTTTGTTCCACTCATCCCTCAGAACCTTGGTTTCCTTGACCTTCTCATTGAGTTCGTTCCTTCTCTCCTTGTGCCGAATGCCCTCTTTTGCAACGGCTCTAGCCTTTTTGTTGAGCTCATCTCTTTTGTTGGCCCATTTTTTTGCCTCTTCGTTGAGAGTGTCCCTTCTCTTCCTGTGCTTCATCGCCTCTTTGTAAGCTTTCTCTCGTTTTTCTTCCAAGTCTTCTACAAGTTCATCCGCCATTTAAAAGCCTCATATCGGTTGGAAAGGCGATAAAAGCCCCGCCTTTATAATGCTTTCGTTCTAACTGCTTATAGTCTCCGACTATAAAACCCTTGATTCCTTCTAAAACGCTTTTCATCATAGGACATCTCTAGTTTTGAGCATCTTATGTCAAAGTCCATTTCACTCCGTGCGTAACTCATCGAAAGGCATATATATAGAAAAAAGATGGACAACTATGAAAAAGTCGCTTGCAGTGCTGAACATCATATTCATAACAGGCGTGCTTCTCTCTTCTTATATGCTCTATACGGGGGTCGCTCCGATAATTCAGGGAAAGGTCAGGGTTGAGATGCAGAACGAGGATGATATAAACTGGACCTTATCCAATCATACGGTAAGTGCGGATACTTATGTTGAAATACTAAACGGCGGAAATTACGATATAACGGACATTGCGCTGAATGTCTGGATATACGAGAACAAAAGCGGGTATGGGGTCTTCAATATGTCGGATATCATAAAGAATGTTCCTGCCGGGAGCAGCTACAGGGAGCCAATATATCTTCATGTTGATATAGACCAGCTGCCGAAAGAGCTTAAGGACCGGCTTGTAAAAGAGTACTCCAATTTCACCGCCAGAGGTGAGATAAGCGCATATTCCATTGAAGGTCTCGGGGAGATAAAGGTGCACTACCATAACACATTCCAGTGGGAGCCTCTGCTGAAGAAACTGGATGTCGATGCTGCGAATTCCACCCTATCATACTCCGCCTCTTCTCTCGGTCTGACAGTACCTTATGAGGTGGATACCTCTTCGATTCTCTCAGGAACTGCTTCGGCTGATATAGAGATATACAACGGTTCTCGGCCCATCGCTTCCGATACTGAGAGCATTCCTCTCGGCATGGATTATAACGGCAGCCTGAGTTTTGAAATATCTGTAGGAGATACCCATTACCTAATGACGCACAGCGAGATTCTGCCGATTAAGGCGAACATCTCCACGGATTCGGGATTTAACATGGAATATTCCACGGAGTACAAATGGGGCGCTCCCTTTGACGGACTGGTCATCGGAGACCTTCAGAGCAGCCTGAACACCGCTTACGTACCGTATTCTTTCACTAACAACTATACGAGAGACCTTGATCTCAGCATAGAGATAACGGCATATGATTCCTCTGGTTCTGTCGCAGGGCATTCGACGGACACCTATACGGCATATACCGGTGAGCATATATCGAGGACAGCATCGGTATCCGTAAGCACCTATCCCAGCTATGCCGTAGTAAAGGTCACTGAGAACATCAGCGGGTGGACATACGAGTTCAGGAGGGATGTGTGATGGGGCATATCGGAAAGGCCGTAGGTATCGGCCTGCTGTATTTCACCATCCTCGTCGTGATACCGCTGGGATTCATAGGAATCGTATCCTCGTTCATCGGCAGTTCCGGAGGAGACCCTTCGAAGTATTTTCATCATACCGGGATGTATACGCTGGTGATAGGGCTTTTGACGGCGGTATTTGCATCATTGGGGGCATATTATGATAAAGGAAGCGGGAAAAGGCTGGTATTTGCCCTGATATCTTCTGTCTTTCTCGCTCTATGGGGCTATTTCTTCATAGGAAGTATGAGCATCTATTATGAGGGGGATACCTATGCATACGAGGTCCTTGTACCGGGAATAGCCATAGCACTTGCGCTCTCCCTTTCTTTCAAAATAATATATAGGCTTGTAGAATATCATGTATATAAGGAGGAATACCGCTCGGAAAATGAGCCGCCGCCTGCGGAGCCGCCATATATATCTCAGTCCGAGCCGGAAGAAGATATGTACTTCTGATGCATCAGCATCTCAAGATATGATTCCCGTATGCTTTTCAATCCGAGTTCCTTTTGTATGTCCTCCAGTGCCCTTATGGAGTCAGATGCATATTCGCCCACGATTTCCACCTCAACAAAGCTTCCGAGCCCTTTCACGGAATCGACGCAGATATTCACGGAACCAAGCGAGTAGATACTGCGTGTCTTTGACACCTCTCCGTACCTTACGAATCCTGCCTTTTCAAGCAATCTTTCCGCTTTTTTTCCGTCTTCGATAGCGAATTCCACCTCTTCCCGAATTTTTCCGGTTTTCCCTATTTTCGGGCCTTTATATCCCATATATATCCTGCCGTCCTCATACCTTATTCTAACAGCTTCGTCCGTAATGCCGAAATCCCTGCACGGATGATTGAAGTAGATGTCCCTCTGCCTAAGCACCCCCTTAAATGAGGCCCCAAGTTTTCTTATCCTCGATTCCACGCCTTTAGGAGCTCTGGCTTTTATCTCCATCTCCATCTTTTTCTCCTCCGTAAGCATGTATGACCTTTATGGACACGGCACCGCCTATAAGAAGATTGAAATAATATGTGGACAGCCTCCACAGAAGTATGAAGATGCCGATTATGCCCGAAGGAACGCATGCGGCATAAAGTCCGAGCATTCCCATCTCCACGACCCCCGAACTTCCGGGTGTTATGGGCATCATTGCGAGAAGTGTTATTATTATCTGTGCTGATATCGAATATGCCCACATCGGTTTGAGACCGAAGCCCATCATTATCACGGAAGGTATGGAGAAATCCAGAAGCCAGAGAAGAGCAGTGAAAAAGAGAGCGAGAATAAAATATCCCTTCTTTCTGACGATATCTCTGAACGACCTTCCGAAGTTGTCGATCTCATAGTTTATACTTTCTATCATGCTTTCTTTCTCTTCCGGCTTTTTCATGAATCTCTCAAGTTTGTCAGCAAGCCATGCCACAAGGGATTTCAGTTTTTTGGGCCTCATCACGCCGAACCATATGACCAGAAAAAGCAATACTGTGAAGACAGCCCCCCCTATTATGTAATCCGTGGGATTCCCCATCATCGTATAGGTTCTGAAAAGTATAAGGATAACAGGGGCTGCCATTAGGAAGAAGAGCGCATCCATCACCCTCTCTCCGAAGACTATAGCGGTCGCTTCCCCGCTTTCTATGCCCTCATCGTGCAGCATCTTTATTCTCAGAGGTTCTCCTCCCATCTGCGACGGAGTTATGGCAGCAAGAAAACCGCTGGCCATGACTATTTTCATCGATTTGAAGACATTCACCCTGTATCCAGTGGACTTTGACAGAACCGTGAGCTTGAAGGAAGCCATGACGACGGACAGAAAATGCAGAAGAACAATACTCAGTATTATTGTCGGGCTGAGCTTTACGAGGTACCTTACGGAAGATTTCCCGACGGTGAAATAGAGAATTCCGAATATCGTCAGTATGCTTGTTATTATTGAGATTATGAAGAGCTTCTTCCACGACCTCATGTGCTCTCCTTACTCAAAAGTATGAGTATCTTCCCGTGTGGAGTGCTCACTTCCTCCATTTCCATTTCCATTCCCTCGACCTTAAGGGAGTAATCCACGGAGATATCTTCCTCCGTCAGCTTGTACTCATTTCCATTTATCTCCATGTGGATTCCGCCGGAATTCAGAAGTTCATCCACTTTTTCAGCTCCCATATTCATCAGTTTCTTTACGGCCTCTTTTGCATCGGATTTGAGCTTAGGACCGAGGACCTTATAGTTCGGAACCATCTTTTTCGGTATCTTTTCTATATCCTCTTCCTTTATGAGAACGATATCCCTCGCTTTGACGGTTCTGAGTATGTCCTGATGGGCTGAGATTATGGCCTCCTCCGCTTCCGGAGCAACCATACTTATCTCCCCGATATCGGCGTTGAGTGGCAGGCCGTGGGATGATTTCCACCTTCTTATGGCGCTCACAATCTCTTTAACGGTGTCACCGGCCTTCTCCGCATCTTTATCATCGAGCACAGGCTCCGGCCAAGAAGACAGATGTATGCTTCTCTCGCCCTGACTGCGGTACTGTCTCTGATATATCTCTTCGGTGATATGGGGCATAAATACAGCGAGCATCTTGAGAATGCCCAGCCCTACCGTATTCAGTGCGTATCTGCACCCTTCGTCGTCCCTCCCTTTGACAATCTCGAGATAATGGTCCGCAAATTCATGCCACAGAAATCCCTCAACGGCTGACATGGCTTTGTCATATTCGAAGACTTCCATGCTCTCCGTGGCTTTTCTGACGACCTCACTGTATCTGCTGAGTATCCAGCGGTCGATGAGATTGATATCTCCTCTACTTCCTACTCCGTTCCATTTCGAGAGAAGCTCGTATATGTTCCATATCTTGTTCTCCAGCCTTACGGCATGCTTCACATCCTTTGACCTGAAAGGCGAGTCTATGCCGAGAGCGCACTTTGCCGCAAAATATCGCATTGCATCGGCGCCGTAGTCTTTCAGGAGTTCCAGGGGATCGACCGCATTTCCCCATGAGGCGTGCATCGGTCTTCCGTCCTCTGCAAGTATGAAGCCTCCGACCATTATGTTCTTCCACGGAATCTCTCCGGTAACAGCGGTACCTCTGAATATGGAATAGAACGCCCATGTCCTTATGATGTCGTGACTCTGGGGCCTGAGGCTCATCGGGTACAGCTTTTCGAACATCTTCCCGTCACGTCCCCAGAATGTGTTGTAGAGTGCACTTATCGAAGAATCCACCCATGTGTCGAAGACATCTTTGCAGCCTTTCAGTTCTCCGCCGCATTTCGGGCATCTCTCCACTGGAGGTGGGTCTATCGTCGGGTCGACATAGCACTGTTCATCCTTTGCCGGAACTACATACCCGCATTCCTTGCATTCCCATAGAGGGATTGGTGTTGCGAAATATCTCTGTCTTGATATAACCCAGTCCCTGTTAAGCGAGTTCACCCATTCCCTGAGCCTGACCTTCATGAATTCCGGAAACCAGTTTATCCTGTCCGCAGCATCGAGAATCTCCTTTTTGTGGTCCAGAATGTTGAAAAACCACTGAGGCACCTGAATGAACTCCAGAGGTGTGTGGCAGCGCCAGCATGTTCCTACCGTCTGGTTTATCTCTTCCTGTTTTACAAGTATTCCTGCCTTTTTCATATCCTCTAGTATAGCCTTCCTCGCTTCCGTCGTGCTCATTCCGGCATATTTTCCCGCAACTTCCGTCATATTTCCGTTCTCATCTATGCTCTTATCTATCGGGAGCTTGTATTTGAATATCCATTCCAGATCGTCCTTATCCCCAATAGTGCATATCATTACAACGCCGGTTCCGAAATCGGGTTTGACCTTCTCATCCGCCACGACATCGACCTCTATATCGTATATCGGTGTTTTCAGCTTCTTTCCAACAAGGTGGGCATATCTCTCGTCATCCGGGTGAACAGCGACCAGTTTGCAAGCACCGAGAAGTTCGGGTCTGGTCGTGGCTATGAGCACATCCTTTCCGGTTTCGACCTCTTTGAAGATTATATAATTGAGAAGAGTTTTTCTCTCTTCATATTCCACCTCGGCATCCGCCAGTGCGGTCCCGCATCTCGGACACCAGTTTATAGGGCTTTCTCCCTTGTAAACATAACCTTTACGGTACATGTCGAGGAATGTCAGCTGGGTTATTTTCCGGTAATAATCCGCATCTGTCTGGTAATAAACGCTGGGGTCCATCGAATGGCCGAGTATCTTGAACTGCCTTTTCATCTTACCTATGTTCTTACCCGCATATTCCCGGCAGAGCTTTATGAACTCATGTCTGTCGGAATCTCTCATATTTATTCCGTATTCTTTCTCGACATTGACCTCTATCGGCATGCCGTTCACATCGAAGCAGAGAGGAAATAATACATTATACCCCCTCATTCTGTGATAGCGGGCTGCGAAATCGATATGCGTATAATGGATTGCATGGCCGATGTGCAGTTTTCCGGATGCATATCTGGGTGGATTATCTATGCTATACGGCTCTTTCGTGGATTTCGGGTCAAAGCGGTATATCCCCCACTCTTCCCATGCGTCCTGCCATTTTTTTTCGACCGATTCTCTTGGATATTCTGACATATTAAAACCGTGTTCGAAAATGGAGTGGGATATAAAGGTATTTCCACGGCTTACTTCGCTTATTTGGGGTATGACCGAAACTTTTAAATAGTGTCTGCTATTTGGCAGACGTAGTGTCCGACATAAGTCAGACAAATCCTGAAAAGGATGGGATGCAAAATGAACGCAGAAGCAGTAAACCCGGAAAATATGGGCTTTGAGCTCCACGACGAAGCGGTCGTAGAATGGATGAAAGAACACACGATGGCAGACATAAAGGACCTCGTCTTCGAACTTTATTCGATGGGAGAGGATGTCTCCGAACTCGTCGCCATTGTGAATGAACTTGAGGATATGGAGATGGAGATATACGGAGAGAACATGTATCAGGAGAGCATGCTCTCTTCGACGATGGAGCTGGCCCTTGCATAAACCCTTTATTTTTTCCTAAATTTTTAAATAGTCGTATGCTGTTCTATGGACGATGCATAAAAAGGGACTTTACAGTATTCCGGAAGAGAAGGAAGTTCTGAGAATAGCCACGGAGATTCTTGAGGATTACGGGCTTGTCAATTCCCTGTCTGCATTCACAAGGCTCGTAAGGATGAGGGCCAGGAGTGAGAACGAGGCATGGAGGATCGGAGCAGGACGGCTTAAAAGGATAGTTGCCGGTTCGAAGAGCATAAAGATGGAAATAAGTACCAGAGATACTGACGAGGATGTGAAGGACCCTGTCTGCATGGTCTGCGGCGGCAGAATGAAGCCGGAAATGAACAGAACACTGGATGGAAATGTCATCGTCCTCGGATATGTATGCACCCGCTGCGGATACCGGACAGGCACTAAAAGGAAGATTCCTGTCAGATATGTATTCAGAATGGT
>CAZQEG010000033.1:0-8682 GCA_964591575.1 uncultured Thermoplasmata archaeon | reverse complement strand
CTGCCTCTTCCCCGCTCTTTCGGGTATCATCAAGCTTTCTGAAGAACAGATAATACGATATCACGGATGCGGCATAAAGCACGGATGCTATGTAGAAAGGAATGTCTAGGGAAATCTCAAGCAGATATCCGCCTATGAAAGCACCTATGGAATTGAAGAACAGCCAGCTGACCATCGCAATGGCATCCGCAACGCCTCTATCCTCCTCGGGTATGGTGCTCATCCTGAAAGCGCTCCCTATCGCACCCGTGGAGTTCATGAGTATGGCCCTTGCAAGGTAAAGGGCGGTGAAGATATATATCCCGAATGGCAGATATGCTGCCCCGGGAATCAAGACCATGAGAATGGTTGCGGTCGCCTGAAGGCTCACCACCGTCCTCACACTCCCGTTTCTCTCGGCCATTCCCGGAAGAACAAATATGAGGGCTATCATCAAAAGCTGGTTCAGGGCGAATATCATACCGATTCCCGTGGGAGATGTCCCGAAACGGTAATTGAACTGCAGCTGCATGAAAGGTATGACCATTCCCGCACCTATTCCTATGAATATGTTCGGAATTGCAAATTTCATTATCGTTGACATGGATTTCGGCATACCGGTCCTTGCAAAGCTCTTCCTTTTCGGTTCTTTTATGAACAGCGAAAGAACAGCCCTCACAAGCATGAAAAATGAACCTATGACCATAACTATCCTGTATCCGAGCACCGGACTTCCCATCCCTCCGAAGAAATCCGGGAGAAAACCGGCGACCACCATGGCCAGAGCGCTCCCGATCATCATTGAAATGCTCTGAAGTGAAAAAAGGTACTTTCTCTTGCTTGTATTTGTCCTTTCAGCCAGCAGAGAGGAAAACGGAGAGGAGAACATGGCCATTCCGGTACCGGTGAACAATGCGGATGCGAAGAGAAAAGCTGGAGATACCGGAACTATGAGTATTGAGGAGCCTATCAGCGATAGAAAAGCTCCTACGACTATTGGCTTTTTTCTGCCGTAAAAATCGGACAATCTTCCTGCGGGTATTGCCACAAGCCCCTGGGACATCCCCTGCAGGAACACGACGGACCCGTAGAACACGGGAGAATATCCGAGTTCTTTCAGATAAAGGACGAGTATGAACCAGATGAAACTGCCGCCCACCGAGCCGAATAGGGTAATATAGAGGAGGAGGTGGGCATCCCTGCCGAAGCCTCTGTATCTTGCGAGAAAACTGGCCGCTATCGCTCCTTTTGTGCCGGTATCCGGCATTGGGTACAGGTCCAGTCTCTTTTGCATCATGATGCAAGTAAAGAGGTTCTATTTAAAGAGTGCTCTAAGCCTCTATCGGAAAGATATGCGGCCGGTTAGAGCTTCCGCTTTCTATTCCCGAATGCGTACTGATAATATGTGAGGCTGGAAAAGTCGAAAACAACGGAGATTGCCGCTGGTATGGTGGCAGCAGGCCCGAAAAGTACCATAGATAAAGCGACTGCAAGCCCTCCGTTCTTAAAAGCTCCGAATAGGGTGTATGTCATGGAATCCTCATAGGTGTAACCCAACCTCATAAAAAGGAGGAATATGGCGGTACCTGCTATGAATGTCTTTGTAAAGCATACGATGCTTATCGAAAACAGTGAATAGATAGGGATGAAAAATGCGCTCCTGTTTGCGCCAACTATATTGAATATCAGAAGGAAGAACAGCAGATTTATGGTGTCTGTCTTCCACCCCCTCATTTTCGTGTCTATGTCGGCAGCGGCCAGAACTCTTGCCGCTATCAGAGGCACGACTACAAGGAGTATGAGAGACTTCAATATCGCCAGCGCATCTATCTGGGCTCCGAGGATGGCCTTTGCCATGAACGGTGTTAGAAAAAGGGAAGATATGTAAACAGATGAAGTGCCTGCCAGCGCCAGTTCCGTATTTCCTTTGAGAATCCCCGAAAATGCCACGACGCCGACGGCCGAAGGAACCACAGCAAGAAGTACTATACCGCGAAGAAACTGCACATCCCGTACAAAGAGATATGCGGGTATCAGAGCCATCAGCGGAGAGAACCCATAGACGAGCAGTACCGGAAGCAGTATCTCCTTTTTTCCTGTCCTCTTCACCTTTTCAGGATCTATTTTCGTCAGAGAAAGGGTCATTATCGTACCTAAAAGGAGATATGTGCTTTCTTTGGGATGAAAAGATACACCTGTGAGTATGCCGAAAAAAAGAGCCAGTATTATCACGGAGCCGCTGTTGGAGAGTATCTTTCTGAGATTCATCGGAACACATACATCACATGTGCCAGAGGTAGTGCGCTATCTCCACCACTGCGGCGAGTATTATTGCGGTAGCTATCACGGATACTGCCGGTATCTTAGGGGCTTTTTCATCTTCCGCATCGAAATACCGGATAAGTCCGGCTGCCGAGTGAAATCCCTCGTCTTTCTTTGACATGCTATCATCTGCCTTTACACTTATCACTATATAAGCATTGCCAATATGACATCAAGAGCGAGCATGGAGAATATCGAGAGGGCTGCGAGATATCTCGCCATTGCGGTTACCGATTTGGGCACGGCTATGAGCGCAGCAGACTTTCCGTGGCCGAAGACCTTCAGAACGACAGAAGAAGAGCCCGGAGATATTCGCACGGGACCGAGATTCTTCAGTGATTCTTCCAAGGCCTTCATGCAGGCGGATATTATGCTTTTTTCATTGCCGGAGGACCCCACTGGGTTCTTTCCTCCGTCCACTCTATTGACATAGTGGTTGTCGGTGGTCATAACCTCGGCATACTTCACTCTTTTCTCAGCTTCAGATATTATCCTCTCTCTCAATCCCTTTCTCATATTGTTCCCGTCTATGACGATATAGGCGGTTTTCCTGCCCCCTGTATCTATTGTGATTGAATATATACCCATGGGTCCTATGCTGCTCTCATCGGGGAGCTTTGAATGCCCGAAACCTGCATCCGCATCGAAGATATCGGTGTGCTTCAGAACCTCTGCCGCTTTGAGCACCGCCCCTTCTATGTCTCTGTATTTTCCGGAATAAACAAAGGTCTCATCTGCCTTATCGGAAGAGCAGTTGTGCCCATCTATGAAAATAAGGGACTCATAACCCATGGTTCTTGCCTTTTCTTCCAGCAGTTCCGCCACCGAAGGGTCTATGTCCTCGGTGCCTTTCGGAGACGATGTCTCGACTATCAGGAGGTAATCGCCGAACCTCTGTGCCAGCACACTCACTTCGCCGTGCCGGGTTCGGACCGGTGCGGATGCCTTTGCGGTTCTCTTTCCGATGCTGCTCTTTAAAGCCTTTGCAAGCTTCGAGACCTCCTTATCAGATGTGGGGTTCATATCGTGCAGGGAGGCTCCGTGCGGGGTTATCAGATTCTTTATTCCTGTCATATCGGATAGTTTTTTCGGAAGGTTCGCACCCCCGGCCTCGCCGAAAGGTCCGGGATGAGCGGTATGCGCGCTGACGGCCCAGAAAATATCCTTTCCATAGAAACTCAGTGTCCTCACATTGATTCTTGCCTCTTCCCCGAATCTGTCGAATATCGACTCGAGCATGATTTTTCCCCTTTCGGAGCGCTCTTTGTAGTGCTCTATGGTCCATCTCGTGACTTCAAGCCCACCGACTCCGAGAACGGCCCTCATCGGGCGGTCTATGGCTTTGAGGAACAGGGATGCTAAGAACAGGGAAACGGAAGAGAATATTATGAAAAGAGATATCGAATATATCCCGTAACCCCCGAGACCGGCGAATGAGAACGGCATCACCAGCAGAACTGAGAAAGGATATGAGAATGAAAGCGGAAAACCCTTTCTCTCTGTTGTTATGATAGATGAAAGATATACGTGCCTCAACCACAGCGGTACTGCCAGAGATATGAGGAATGCTTTCTGCATATCCACCGGAAACAGAAGGGATGCGGAAAGAGCCGCAAGCATAAGACAGGATGCCAGAACTATGTAGAAAAAGGAGAGAAATAGCTCGGTCTTGACCCAGTAGGTCTCTTTTTCCGCCTTTGCAATTCCCTGAGTTATGAGAACCGAGAGAAATGCGGGAAAAGCGGCTATAAAAATGCCGTAAATGCCGCTGCTCATGGTCGGATGGATCGATATTCCCATGAAAAAGGAGGCGAGAATTATGAGCAGAGCTGTGAAGTACCATTTGGGAGCTGCAAATATGAATCTCGTATTTTTTCCAAAAGATTTTATCTCATCGAATTTCATGATTTCACGGCTTTGATTATATCTTTAAGTCTTTTATAAGACTTCATGGTTTCAACTACGGTACCGGTTACTATTATGTCTGCACCCGCTTCAACCGCTCTTTTTGCGCTATCTGGACCCTTTATGCCGCCTCCGACTATAAGAGGTATGCTTATCTCGTTCTTAACGGCATTTATCATCCGTTCAGGCACCGGTTCTGGAGCACCGCTGCCTGCTTCCAGATAGACCATACTCATACCGAAGAACTCGGCGGCGAGGGCATATGCCGCAGCAATATCCGTTTTTTCCCTGGGCACTGGCTCCGCCATGCCAATCTCTCCGACCTTCATTCCGGGAGCTATAACTATATACCCCATCGATATGGGCTCTATTCCTGCCTTTTTTATAAGCGGGGCCCCCACCATCTGCTGCCTGACGAGGAAGACCGGGCTTCTGGAGTTCATAAGACTCATAAAATATATTGCATCCGCATACTGGCTGAGAGCACCGGCGGATGTGGGAAATATGATAACAGGTATATCCGTCCTTTTCTTTATTTCAAGAATCGTGCTGTCCATCTTCTTCTGGGTGACACCTGTCGAACCTCCCACCATTATCGCATCGCTGCCGTATTCCGCCGCAGTTTCAGCGATTAGGCTCGCTTCCTCGGCGCTCTGCTTGTCCGGGTCTATAAGTGTCATATGAAGATTTTCATATTTCAGCTTCTCTTTTATGATATCAATTATCCTCATCAAATCACAGCTTCAAGAAAAGATGGGATTATTTAAAGAAAGCGATTACTTCATTTCGGATATGGACTCCCTGAAATCATCGAAGCGCTGTGCCAGATGCTCCAGAGCATACTTCAATGTCTCTTCTGCGGTGAGGGAGCCGTCCGTCTCGAAGTGGAATATAAACTTGGTCGGGTCTGCATCCACCTTCACGGCATCGGGGCACTCTTCCACACATGCGTTGCAGATAACGCAGTTCTCCGGATTTTTGACCACTACCTTTCCGTCCACCTCTTCGAAGACCTTTTTCGGGCAGACCTCAATGCATCTCTTGCAGTCATCGCATTTGGAGTCATCGATAACAACGGTCGGATAATATTTGTAACCGACAGCGCTCGTGACCTGCCATTTCGCATGTTCCTTTCCGGTCCCGAGAACCGCATTTGCAGTTATGTATATCGCCTGACCTTCATCCAGCTTTACTATGGGTATCAGCGAATCCACCGGTTTGTAATCCGCCCCGTTTATCGGTTCCAAATCTCCGGAATACACTGTGCATGGGCCGACCTTGTGGAGGGTATATGTTATTGTGCAAAGCGGGCATGACTCCTCCGGCGGATGGTCGCACTCGCTCTTGAATCTGAATGTCTTCAAATCGGTAGGTATGGGAACGAGGCCGAGGCGATGCGCTATTATCTCGTCAAAAAGCGGTGATGAACCGTCGGCAACCCTTCCGTTCTCGCTTGTGCCGATGGGACCCAGATGAAAATCAACATCCTCTATGGCCATCTTCGGAATATCAGAGATAAGCGTCCTTCGGAGAGCGTTCACAAGCTGCGGGTCCGCGTTGTATATGAGCAGCTTTGCTTTTGTCCTGTCCATCTCGAGTACTTCAATCTGCAATTTCAAACCCTTCTTCCGCGCCTTCCGCCCTTCTTTTTCGTACCGTCATGGGGTATCGGCGTAACATCTTCTATTCTCTTTATCCTGATTCCGGACCTTGAGAGCGCTCTTATAGCTGCCTGTGCTCCGGGTCCGGGCGATGTGGATCTGTTTCCACCGGGAGCTCTGACCTTCACATATATGGTGTTTATGTCCTTCTCTTTCGCGGATTCGGCTATGGATTCGGCAGCCCTCATAGCTGCATATGGGGAGCCCTCGTCCTTTGCGGATTTGACGACCATTCCTCCGCTGCACTTCGCCAGAGTTTCCGCCCCCGTGATGTCTGTCAGAGTTATTATTATGTTGTTGTGTGATGCGTATATGTTGGCAACCGCAATTTTAACCACTGGTCTTCACCTCCTCTTTGTTCGCATTCTCTATCTTCTTCTGCTTCTTTGTCCTCTCCGGATGAAGTTCGTCATTAAGGGGGGATTTATAGAAATATGTAATGGAATCTTCCTCGGACTTTTTCACGAGATAGCCGGGAACGGTTACCTTTCTTCCGTCGATGGCTATATGCCCGTGCACTATGAACTGCCTCGCCTGATCCATGCTGTTGGCCATTCCTTTGAGATATACAATAGTCTGAAGCCTTCTGGAAAGCACGGTCTCCACATCCAGGCCCAAAATGCTGTCCAGAGCCACATTCTCGCCGTAAAGAATGCCCATCCTGCTCAGCTTTTCCATAAGTTCTTCGGACTCCTTTATCGCCTGAGGGTCTCCGTATCTCACTCTCGCCTGAAGTTCCCTCGCATGCCTTCTGAACCTTCTGAGCTTTGCTGTTGCCTTCCATATCTCGGTCTTGTTCTTGAGGCCGTATTTTTTGAGAATCTCCTTTTCAGCCTTTATTCTCTCTCCTTCCCACGGATGGGATGGTCTGGAGTATTTTTTCCTGTTTATCTTCGGATCGCCCATAAAATCACGCCTTCTTCTTCGATACGCCCAGAGTAAGGCCCTTTCTTCCGTTCGATTTCGTCCTCTGTCCTCTCACCTTATGGTTGGTCTCATGCCTGATTCCCCTATATGACCTTATCTTTCTCAGACGATCTATGTCATCCTTTACCCTCATACCGGCCTCGGTGCCTATGAAATGAAGGTCCCTGCCGGTGTCGTAGTCCTTTCTTCTGTTGAGCATCCATGAAGGCATCTTCTTATCTATCTCTCTCAGGTCTTTATCAAGCTTTTCAATCTCCTCATCCGTAAGATTCCCTATCTTCCCGGATTCCTTCAATCCCTCTGCCGCTATCAAGGATTCTGCCATTCTCTGCCCGATTCCGTGTATCCTCTGAAGAGCATGCACGAGAGGAAGGTTTCCTTCTATGTCCGTCTCGATTATACGGACCATGTATTTGAAGTCTGGATTTTCTGGATTTTCCGTTTTGCCTTTCAAAGTTTTGCCTCCTTATCCGGCTGTCACCCCTCACAATCTCTCTTCTATATAAAGTTAATCTTGCCCCTCTTCTTTCCCCTGCTCCTCGGATTCCAGTTCATACTGAACTTCCTTTTCCTCTATGGCCTCCTCGAGGGTATTTCTCCATTCTCTCATCTTCTTGTTGAGCTTCTTTCTCTCCGCTTTGGTGATGTCGGATATGAAGAACTCTCCGAAGACCCGGCCGGTGACGCCCCCTATGAGAAGGCTGGGGAAAAACATTATGAAAGCAAGTATTATTCGCTGACCGACATATATATAGTATGTACCGATGAAAAATACTGCGCCTATCATTCCGGGAAGAAGAAGTATGAATATCAGGAATGCCGTAAGAAATAGTGCCGCACTCACCAGAGATATGAGGGAGCTTTTGATATCCCGGTCACACAGGACCACAGACGCAAAAAAGGATGCAAGAAGAGGAGACATGAACGCACCGAAGGTGTCTATTCCGAAGTACTTTCCTATCTCCGGAACGGCAAGACCGAGATAAAAAGGAAGGGAGATTACTGCAACTATGACGCCCCAAATCGCAGGTATTACCACTCTGTATGCATTTCCCTCAGTCAAAAGGACCACCTCTGCGGCTGTAATGTGGGATGCCCCATACGGTTTTGCTCTTAAAATCGTATTTCGATACATGATAGTACGATTCCGCATACTGATCCACGATATGGTTCCCTCCGGAGTGCCGTATGTTCCAGAGCGCATCCGCATGATTCTCGATATATACATTCAGTATTATGCTCTTGTCGGAGTTCGAAGGTATGACTATCTCACTTTTCTGTGAGAAATACATCGTCATCAGGCCGTGTCTTATGAAGTATCCCGTACTGACATTCCTTATGAAAAGGGCATAATCCACCTCATACACCCGTATGTCTATGTCAGAGGGGTTGTGAAATGTCAATCTCACAGGAACTATGCTGGAATTCGTGATGTTGTTCATATCACAGGTAGCGCTTATCCTGAACTCTGCCAGTGCCTGAAGAGAATTGGTATATTCCTGGGTGAAGGCCGCCGAATACACTCCTGCAAATACAGCGACTACTATGAGCGATATCGCAATACCTTTTGACAGCAAATTCATACACATCCACTTTCATACCGCTATAATAAGTTTTCTTAGATACCGTATGCGTCCGGAGTTCGCCCCGTCCATACCGCCGCACAGCCGCCATATACCAGAATATCAATCAATATTGTCCATATTTATGAATAATATTGGAGGCTTCTAACATTGAGCAAAAAAATTTTATTCTTGGATACCTGCCCTTTATTGTTACTGCTTGTAGGGATGTATGACAAAAAGTCGGAAAAATTCTCGGAACTCGGATATGCCTATTATCCCCGCAAGGCCGAAATCTTCTATTGTGAGGAGCACATCCATATCTG
>CAZQEG010000032.1:0-8692 GCA_964591575.1 uncultured Thermoplasmata archaeon | reverse complement strand
CGGGCAGTGAAGTGCCTTCGTGTCGAGTGCCTGATATCCGCTCTCATTCGAGGGAGCGCTACTCTCCCCCTGCACGGAGGGATATTTCGGCATATTTCCGGATGCCTGCCACTGGACATAGTTCTGCCGGTTCCCGAGGTTTGAATAGGAGAGTATCAGAAGAATCCCCGGGATGAAGCCGGTAAATATCCCGATAATCATCCATTTGAATGTCTCATTTTTGGCTCTTTCTATATCCTGAGCATCTATTGCGGGTATTATAGCCCTTTTTGTGCTGTCAGCGCCTATGAATGCCAGTACCGCCAGAAGCAGGTCAACGATGCCCCAGAAAAGGTTGGAGATGCCGTAATAAATCCACGCCAGACCTATGAAAAGGTTTAAAAGTCCGTAAAGAGCAAGGAGCACTGAAAAGACAAGGAACAGCACGGAGCCCCAGTGTGCAAGGTCTCTTGCCTCCGAAAGATTGGGTGGAAGATTCGGCGGTGCCGGTGTGCTGTCTATTATTCCGTGAATGTCGTCTTCAATTGTCATAATAGGCAATGCAATCCCGCATTTATAGATTTCTCTTTCTCCAGACAACGAGCAGGATTCCAACGCTTATGCCGGCAGCATCTGTGAGGAAATCGAGGAAGTCACAGGACCTCCCGGGAACGAAATACTGGTGAACCTCGTCGGTAAATGCATAGACCGACCCCAGAACAAAGGAGAACAGGATTCCTTTCTCTTCCGGAACCCGAGTTCTGCCGTATGCGCTCTCCAGCAGCCCTCCGAATACCAGATACAGGAAGAAATGCTCTATCTTGTCGATGTTCGGTATGTTCAACCCCATCATCGTCGCAGGCTGCGGTGGGCGCGGATTGGAGGAAAGCAGGAATATGAAAGCGGCGTATATTATTACGGCCGACCACCATGTTCTGGAATCATTCCACAGGTCTGTCATCGTTTTCCGCATCTTCTCTCACTTTTTCTTCCTTGTCCCCGTTTTCTTCGTCTTCCTGATATTCTAGCTCGGCCCCGCAATACGGGCAGGTCTTCGTGCCCTCGGGAATCCTGTTCCCGCATATCGGGCATTTCATTCCATCTTCACCACTACTGACAGTTACCGCCTTTTTCTTCTCCTTCTTTGCCCATCTTGTCCACCAGTAGAGGCCGATAAGTATGTATGAGAAGCCGCTGATGTTGAAGAATATTATGACAATGGAGTACGGTATGAACTGAACTGCGAAAGAGGGTTTATCCATGTTCTGCGGACCGAAGAAATAGGCCAGGTCGGTGCCGTTCATCTTTTCGCTGTTGTTGTAGAGCAGAAATTGAAAGGCATACCTGCCTCGATTCAGCTCTATGTTCGAGTAGAATATGGTTTTGTTCTCCTGTACATAACTGCTCATGTTCACTGTTTTGACCGTTGAGTGGGATATCTCGTCCATTATTCTGAGCTGACCGGACATATGTGACATATCCCCCGGTACGGAAGCCGTGAAGTTGAAGTAAGCAGGCTCTCCCGTGCCTGTATAAGGACTTACGCCGACGGTTTTTATCGGATAGTTGCTGTAATTCACATCCATCGGATATTCTATCGAATAAAGGGAGTCTGTGTACATGAAAGAGTAGACCGGTGCCACAAGCAGGAACAGCAGGGTGAGAAGAACGAGCAGTTTTTTCGGCTCTTTGATTTCCATCCATATGAATCCGAATGCGGAAACAAGGCCTATGAGAATCGCCACGAGGCACGCCTGAGACGGGGCTCGAAAACTCAGGTATAGGAGCGCTATATCGACGAGAAATACCATTGAAAACGCAAGAGGGATGAGAAGATGCCTCTTTCTGGCTTTCTCCACGACCTTCGACTTCAATTCGGACGGATATGACCTCTTCATATCTTCGGGTTAGCACCATATCTATATAAACTTTTGACGGGCTGTTCGAAGTTTGTGCCATATTTCCTTTATATAAGGTGAACATAGGGAGTACCATATCCTAACCTTCTCTCTTCTCCTCTTTTTGGGGATAAGGAAGGCGGTGGTCAAGATGAAGAGCGCTGCTGTGGTACTTACGGTTGCGATGTTCCTCGCTTTTGCCCCGCTTCTCGGGAGCGGGAGCTATGGGATTTACAACACGGTGAATCTCAACGGCGTATATTCCGTACATGCGGACGGCTTCGATATTGTTATGAACTCCTCCTCGCCGCAGCTCGCATTTTACAGGGACAACAGCCCCTCTTTCATTGTGAACTATACGGCACTATATCTCTATTCTTCCTCTCTTTCGGACGGGTATAAAGCCGACCTTTCGGGCAGCTACTGGAAAACGACCGTATCCAATACCACCGAAGAGGACGGAACCATGAGGACGGTCGTCACCATGAGCTCCGTGCTTGATATGGCCTCACCCACCAAGACTATACCCTCATGGGGTGAACTGACATTCAGGTTCTTCATTCTGACAAAGGGCGATAAGGCTCAGCTCGGTATATCAACGCACATAGACAATATGACAGCCACTTCATGCTCGCATATAGCGCTCTCCCAGGACATAACAGGGAATGCGAGGTTCATAGCGAATTCCGATGAACTTATAGTATCCGGTGTGTATTACAGATGGGACCGGAGCGCCCGTGTCCTTATAGGCGATGAGCTGTCGGAAGTGCCTGTATCCACGCATTATTACGATGGAAAGCTGTCATTCGTCTATCCGTACAGCCAGAACATGGTGGAGATATCCCATTATTCCGGAAGGATGGACTTCTCGGGCCATATAGTCATAAGAGATTATTTCTCGGACGCTCTCGGCTATGGAATCGGACTCCTAGCGGGATTCGGGATGCTCGGGATACCCTATGCATCCCATAAAAAGAGGGAAAAATCCCCATTTGACATGGATTCACCCATCTACAGGAAATAATGATAAACTCCTTCTCTCTTCTCCTTTTTTTATCGTATTCTTATCGTATATTTCTCCTGAGGAACTCCTCCACTTCCGGGACTTCCCCCTGAAATATCAGATACCCGTTAGGAGGTTCTCTTTCGGTTATCTCGCCTGCGACGGGAGTGAGCATCATTTCCCTCACCTCCTCTCTGTTTTGGGTGTGCCCGAGGACCCATCCGAGCTTCACATATGCGACCTCCGGAAGCATGTTCTCAGCAGGTATGACTCCGAGCTGCAGCAGGTCCCGTCCCGTATCATACACATACATATGCACATAGCCCCAGAGGGTCTGCACAGTCATGAACACATGTATTCCCTCCTCTATCGCCCTTTTCAAAGGCTTATAAAGGGGCTTGTTCACATGACCCAGCCCGGTACCGGCTATTACTATACCTCTGTAACCGTGGTCTATGAGTGATTCTATTATATCTGGTTTCATGTTCGGGTAATAATAAACGATGGCGACCCGGTCGTCAAAAACAGCGTCCAGTTTCACATCCCTGTCCTTCCTCCTTTTGTTGTAATTCCCCGAGAAGGGCCTTATCATGGAAGGGCTTGCCATACCGAGGGGGACATCGCTGATGGTCCTGAAGGTGCTTCTGTAACTGCTGTGCATCTTTCTGACCCTCGTACCTCTGTGAAGCAGATTGTAACTGTCACTGGTCGGGCCGAACATGGATATCATGACCTCCGCTATATCGCCGTTTGCAGCTACATTTGCAGCTGTAAGAAGGTTGAAGGCCGCATCGGAACTCGGCCTATCGGATGACCTCTGCGAACCAACCAGAACCACTGGCACCGGAAGATTCTGGACCATGAAGGAGAGTGCCGCACTGGTGTGATGCAGAGTATCCGTGCCGTGGCCTATGATTATTCCGTCGGCTCCGGACTCTATCTCGCGGGCTATCGCTTTTGCAGTGCCTATCCACTGTTCTGGCCCCATATTCTCGCTGAAGACAGCATAGAGCTTCTCCGTTTTTATGTTGCATATATCGGCCAGCTCCGGAACCGCACCGTAAAGCTCTCCGGGGGAGAATGCGGGTATGACAGCCCCCGTGCGGTAGTCAAGCCTCGAAGCTATGGTCCCGCCAGTACCCAGAAGCGTGACATTCGGCTTGTTTGGGTCATAGGGGAACTCCTTTTCAGGTATCTGATAATGTCCGACCTTCCCTCCGACGATATCCGCACCCGTCACGCTTTCGGCGCTCAGCCCTACATTATAACCTATGTTCATCTTGAGAACTATGTGCCTGTCATCACCTGTCTCAGCTCTTGGGAGGATTATGCCCCTGAAATCGCCCTTTCCGGTATGGAGTACCACTTCGTCCCAGACTTTCAGGCCAAACCTCTCTATGGTTTCAAGAGCAGGGCCGCGATATCCGTTGTTCTGCACCATGGAAGGGGATTTCGGGCTGTATAATAACATTTTCTACGCTCTTCTCCCGTGAACGATGAAGCCGGTATGCATCAGCCCCTTGAAAGCCGGTCTCGTGGCACCTTTTTTGACATCCAGAGAGCGCAGGATTGTTTCCATGGCCTCTATATCGAAGAAATCGGATTCCATAGCCGTGACGCTCTCCTCCACCTGATTGAAGGTCGGGACATATATGCAGAGATGTCCTCCGGGAACAAGGGCCTTTTTGATGGCAGGGAGTGCATTCCATGGGTCCGGTATATCCAGAGAAACCGCAGAAAAACCCGATTCTTCACCTGTATTCTCCCTTATATCCCCCTTCCGAAGCTCCACATATTCTGACAGGCCTGCCAGTTCGATATTTTTCTCTGCTATTTTCAGGGTTCTGTCGTTCGTATCGTAGGATATCACCCTGCCTGCAGGCATGACGGCCCTAGCAAGTTCTACCGTGAGCCACCCGGAGCCCGTGCCGGCTTCGAGAATGAGATTCCCGGCACTCGCTTCGCATAGGTCTGTTATCACTGCGGAGTCTTTTCTGGTTATTATCTGAGGCCCTCTTTCCAAATTGTCCTGAATATCCCTGACAGATGCCCCGTAGGCCCTGAATTCCTCCCCCCAGAATCTCACCTTCTCGCCGTAATTCATCCCTATGAGCTTTGACAGGTCGGCGCTCCCCTTTCCAACCTTCGAAAAACCTGAGAGTACGCGCACGACAAGCCTTCTTTTTCCCAGAAGAAGTACCGTATCTCCCTCTTTTATCATCCTCTCACCTTATCTTGTCCAGAGAGAACGAGCCCATGTCCACTCCGCTCTTGCTGAATGTGTATCTTATCCATGCCCTGCTCTGAACATCGCATATTCCTCTTATGGACAGGAAGTTCCTCAGGTTCTCCACCTTGAACTCTATGGTACCGTCCATCAGATGCCCGAGCATTGAAATATCCGTCTCCGAGTGCATCCCCTTCTCTATGGAGTACAGGGAAACCGCCCTTCCCCTCTTTCTTTTGCCGACAAAGGGCTGGAGGAACTTGAATGCGGTGTTCGGGTCGAGATATGCTATCAGGGTGGAAACTGACATGAAGGCCAGCCTGTAATACGGATGTTTCTTCTTGAACTCCGCGCCTATCTCGTCCACGGCTTTTAGTATCGAATTCGTGTCCGTGGTCTCATCCACATAGACCGTATTCGGGTCTTCTGTAGTTTCTCCCATGCTGCGGGAGTAAGCGTCGACATATTTCACCAATCTCATGTTCTCGTATTCCTCGTAGGTAGGAAGCACGAACATCATCTCCTCCCTTATCTGACCAACGGACTTGTCCGTCAGCACCCACACACCGGGTATGCCTTTTTTCAGGCCTTCGGCTATGAACGCATTTATCAGCACCTCTTTTCCGACGAATGCCGGGCCGTAGAGAAGCACATTCGCACCCAGAGGGAACCCACCGTAAAGCAGGTCATCCAGCCTCGGGGTTCCTGTCTTTATCTTCTCCTGCTTCAATTCCAGCTTTATCTCCTTCTCCCTCGACTCTATCTCCTCTTCCACCAGCCCCTCCTCCTTCTGATGCAGTTCTTCCATCTTCGCATTTATGTATTGTTCTCTCACTTTCAGCTCCTCTTCCTTCTTTGCGATCTCCCTTTCCAGCTCCTCAAGCCTCCTCTTCATCTCCTGCTCCTCGACCGTCCCGGCTTCCTGCTCCTGCTCCTGCATCTTTCTGAGCTCTGCCTTGAGTACCTCCTCCCTGTGCCTCAGATCCTCCTCTCTTCTGAGAAGTTCGTCTTCTTTGAATTTAAGGGGCTCTTTCAGCTTCTCAATCTCGTCCTCCTTGAATTTGAGCTGCTCTTTCAGCTTCTCAATCTCCTTTTCCCTTATCTCTATGGCCTTTTCCTTCGATAGAAGCTCTCTCTCCTTGTCCATGAGCTTTTTCTTCGCATCCGGGAGGTCCTTCCATTTCTCCATCTCCTTGATCAGTTCATCGCTCGTCTGCGCTTTCAGGGTCTCTATCTCGGTCTGGAGCTCCCTTATCTTTTCCTGATATTCCTCCTCCTTCTTTGCGAACTCTGCCTCTTTCGAATTTAGCTCTGCCTCGAACTGATTTCTGAGCTGTTCCACCTCCTGGTCGCTCGCCTGAGAGCTTATCTGGGTTATCTTGTTCTGGAGAATTTCCAGTTCACCCTCCTTTGTTTTCAGCTCCGCCTCCTTTTCGATAAGCTGAAGCTCTCTTTCCTTCGCCGCTTTTTCATCCTCGGGGAGCTTCTTTTTGAGCAGTGCTATCTGCTGTTCCTTGGCCTTAAGCTGGAGTTCGAGCCATTTTCTCGACTGTTCCGCACCTTCCAGCTTTGCCTTGAGCTCCCTGATGCCCTCGTCTTTTATCCTCTTCTGCTGGTTCTTCACATATTTGATGAGCGCAACGCTGCCTTTCTTGAGTTTTTCTATCTCCTCTTTGTACTTCTCGATATCCTTTCTGCTCTTCTGGAGTTCCAGCCGGAGTTCTTCCCTCTCTTTTACTATTTCATCGGGGTTAAACCCGGACTTCGCATATTTCTGGAGCTCCTCTCTTATTATGTTCTGCATCCCGCTTATCTCGTCCTCCATGTCGGATATCTGCCTTTTCAGTCTTTCTATCTCTTTATCTCTCTCTTTAAGCTCCTTTTCCTTTTCTTCAAGTTCTCCCATGATCTCGGAAGATGCGGGGCCTCCGGCGCTCTCCTCCTCGTTGAGCCACCTGTGAAAGGCATCATCCTCCCCGCCAAGCCATCTTTTGAGGGCCTCAGCGCTCTCCGATTCATCCTCCGCTGCGGAAGGCACGACTGCAACATCCCCCCCTTTCAACCAGTCCAGAAGGTCATCCTTGTTTTTTCCGGGTTTCTCAGCGGGCTTTGCAGAGCTATTCTGATGCTCTTTATCCATGCCTTTTTTCGTAACCTTTTTCTTAATTTCTTTTTTTTCCGCCAAAACCGGCACCTCAGAGGAGTACTGCAGGATGCCCAATAGGACTCCCATATTTATACTTGACTATCATCTGGTCTCATATTCCAGAGGGTCCTCGTACCCTGCCTCTCTGAATCCTTTCAGTCTGAGCCTGCAAGAATCGCAGACGCCGCACGCTTTTTCTCCCCCTTTGTAGCACGACCATGTGAGCTCGTAGGGAACACCCAGCCTCATTCCGGTCCTTATGATATCCGCTTTTGTCATATCTATAAGAGGATATTTTATCTCTATCGGCCTTCCCTCCACGCCTCTCTTTGTCCCGAGCTTCGCAACGGATTCGAACGCTCTGTAATACTCCGGCCGGCAGTCGGGGTAGCCCGAATAATCCAGAGCATTGGCACCGATATATATCGCATCCGCATCAGCGACCTCCGCATATGCCAGTGCAAAGCTGAGAAGGATGGTATTTCTTGCGGGTACATATGTTACCGGAATCTCCTCGGCCATGTGGGCGGTATCCCTGTTTTCAGGAACTTCTATGTTCTTGTCCGTGAGAGCGGAACCTCCTATCTGGGTGAGGTCTATTCTGAGAATCTTATGCTCTTTCGCACCGAAATATTTCGCTATTTTTTTTGCGCTCTCCAGTTCCCTGATATGCCGCTGCCCGTAATCAAAGCTCAGAGCATATAATTCATATCCTTCGTCCTTCGCTATCGCCATGCAGGTGGAGCTGTCGAGGCCTCCGGAGAGAAGAACCACCGCTTTTTTCATACCCCCACCTCATAGCCGTCTCTTTTAAGCCTTTCCCTGACCATGTCGAGTGTTGGGAGAAAGTCCTGAGCCCCGGGGTTCTCTATGACAAAGCTGGAAACCGCTGCCCCTATAAGGCCCGATTCATAGGGACCGAGATTGCGGTACAGCCCAGCATAGAAGCCGGCTCTGTAGGAATCGCCGGCGCCGGTCTGGTCAACGAACCTTGCAGGCTTTATGGCAGGCACTTTTTCCTCTCCTTTCTCCGTGATTATACGGCTCCCCTTCTCTCCGAGCGTGTTAACGATGATAGGCACATAATCGAGCAGTCCCTTCTCATCTTTCAATTCCAGCATTCCGACGGCCTTCGAAAGCTCGAATTCGTTGCAGAAGAAGATATCCGATATCGAGAGCATGTTTCTCAGCGTTTTTCCGGAATAGACATAGTGTATCTCCTGCGAAGGGTCGAAGGCAATCTTTTTTCCCGCAGACCTTGCTTCCTTTCCTATTTTATAGTAGTACTCCGGCCTTCCGGTGGAGAGATGCACCCACTTAGATTCCATCGCAGGCCCGTAAAGCAGCTCGTAGTCGCTCATATTTCCCATCACACCCTGATAGACCAGCCCTCTCTGCCCGTTCGGCGTGTTGATTATCCACACCCTCGGGCTCTTTCC